>NZ_JANLVV010000139.1:0-2426 GCF_031364185.1 Salinibacterium sp.
CGACGTGAGCTACAGCTCGGACGGCACTGTGCGTTCGAGCAAGTTGGCCGTCGACGCCTACCTCGACAGCAAGTACTCGCGATAACCCAGGGCCACATAGCGGCCAGCCACCGGTTCACTCGGTCTTAGCCTGTGTTCTCACCTGGTTTTCCTTACGCTGTGGCCTGCAGGTTGAGGGATATCCCGATGTACCCCAATGTGGGGATATCGCCACATAAGTCGATGTGGGACTATCCCGACAGAGGCGAATGTGCTCGCTTCACCGTTGCGGAAGTTTCGTAGTGAGGGCCCTCCATCAAGGTCGTGCGCGAGAGCCGCCCTATCGGAGACGAGCGGTCGATCGAACCGACCGCAAGTGCCTCGCCGCCCGTCCCCCGCGGCCGCTCCGGGGCGCCGCGCAACTACCGACTCGTTGGCACGACCGGCTGCAGGGTCGCGCTCTTCGGCTCGCGGTTGTCTCCAGAAGAGCGGCCGGTGAGCCGCCGACCGACCCACGGCAGCACATATTCACGCCAGTAGGCAGAGTTTCTGGGGCGCGCAATATCATTTTCAACCGCGGCGGCGGAGTGGATGGGGATGCCGAGGGCAGCGAGCACGTTACCGGCAACCCGCGCATGCCCGGCCGCATTCAAGTGCAGCTTGTCGACGGACCAGTAGTGCAGGCGGGCAAGTTCGGCATCGGCCCAGTTGTCGACCCAGGTGACGCCCTCTCGCGGCAGGCGCTGGCCAACGGCGCGGGCCAGCTGGTTGCCCCGCTTCTCGATGGCGGGCCCGAGGGGGATGTGACGGGTCGGGTTGGCCCCGCTGGCCAGCACCACATGGATTCCAGCGCCCCGCGCTGTCTCGACCGCCTCAAGAAGCTGGTCGGCTATCGAGTCGATCGAGACCCGGGGACGCATGATGTCATTCCCCCCGCCGTTGATGCTGAGCAGCGCGGGTTGCAGGGCGATGGCAGCCTCGAGTTGGCCGGTGGCTATCGGCCCGAGCAGTCGACCGCGGATGGCGAGGTTAGCGTAGGTGACTGTGCCGCTGGAGGCGAGCGCGAGACCCTGGGCGACAAGGTCGGCCCATCCACGAACCGATCCGTCGGGCAGGTCGTCGCCGACGCCCTCCGTAAAACTGTCACCGATCGCGACGTAGCTGGAGTAGATCATGCCCCATCTTCGCCTACCCTCGGCGCAGAGTGAGCACGCTGTCGGTGAGGGAGCTCGCCGAGCCGTCCGGTGCCGTGACCGGGCGCTCGACGAGGGCGTTGGTCACCACGGTCCAATCCGGCAGTGCGAGCCGCGGGTTGTCGTGGAACAGCGCCGTGATCATGTCGTCGGGTGTTGGCAGGTCGCCCATTTCGTGGTGATGACCGACGGTGGCGGCCCACTGCGGGGCGCCGAAGTGACCGACGATCAGCAGGGTGCCGCCCGGAGACACGGCCTCCGCTGCGCGCCGCAGGATCTGTTCGCGCGGCAAATCCACAGTGGAGTGCAGAAAGCAGGCAGTGACCAGGTCGTAGTGGGTGGGCGGATGCCACGCACCGAGGTCCGCTGCGATCCAGGTCACGTCGTCGCCCGGTTGCTGGGCAGCCTTTCCGATCGCCAGCGCGGCGGGGGCTATGTCAATGGCGGTGACCACCCAGCCGTTGCGGCCCAGCCACAGGGCATCCCCACCCTCACCACTGCCGAGATCGAGGGCGGTTCCGGGCGCCATCCCGCTCACCTCACGTTCGAGTGCGGCGTTCACGTTACCGCTCCACGACCTCCCGTTCGTGAGGTAGCGACTTTCCCAATACTCGGCAGCGGTCTGGGTCGCGAGAGGGGTGGGCTGATCCATGGAGCCATTCTGTCGTGAGACGGCTGCGGCGACATCCTCAGCGACCAGCGCCCCGTTGATCGCGACCGCCACCGTGACGCCTGCCGCGATGGCGATGGGCACCAGGGCGGCGGGATTGATGACGTTTCCGATGGCGAAGAGTCCCTGCACGCTGGTCTGGAAATTCGCGTCGGTGCAGGCGAAGGAGCCCATCGGCGTCTCTGTGCGTTCAACCTCCAGCTGACGCAACAGATCATCCCGGGGCACCGCGTGTGGATCGACGAACAGTGTGCCGAGGGGGGTCGTCGAGCCGTCTGTGAACGTGACGCCGACAAGGCTGTCACCGTTACTGGCGATGGCGGCGATCATCCGGCCTTCCACCCTGATGCCCTGTGCGATGAGTGTCTGCATCTCTGCTTCGGGCAGGGGGCCGCTCAGGCCCGTGAATACGGTGACGTCGGGGGAGTATGCACGAATCAGATGCGCCTTGTGCACGCCGGCGAGCGAGCCGAGCAGCACTCCGATGCGCTTGCCGCGCGACTCGTAGCCGTCGCAGTATGGGCACGCGACTACGCCTCGACCCCACTGTTCAGCAAGCCCCGGAACAGCCGGAAGCTCGTCAC
>NZ_JANLVV010000221.1:0-55444 GCF_031364185.1 Salinibacterium sp.
CGGCACTGTCGACTCCGTTGGTGAGCGCGATCGGGCACGAGGCCGATCGACCCATGCTTGACGATGTGGCCGACCTGCGGGCATCCACCCCCACCGATGCTGCCAAGCGGGTCGTTCCGGATGTCAGCGACGAACTCGCGAGGGTGCAGCAAGCCAGAAGCGGCATGCGGCTTCGCATCACGCAGCGCATTTCTACTGAAGTCGACCGGCTGGGAGCCCTGAGATCACGTCCGGTTCTGGCCAACCCCGCCTCGATGATCGATGGCAGGTCGGAGGATCTGACGCGCCACGTGGCCAGAAGTCATGAACTGATCGAACGGCGGCTCGAGCGCGCTCACACCGGAGTCACCGAACTCACGAGCCAACTGCGGGCGCTGTCGCCGCAGCGCACGCTCGAACGTGGGTACGCGATCGCCCAGTTACCGGATGGCGCGGCCGTGCGTGACGCCGCTCAGGCGCCCACCGGCACGCGGCTCGTACTGACGGTCGCGGCGGGCAGGCTCTCCGCGACCGTGGATGACGCGCACAACGGCTCCTTCACAGGCGCAGCCGCATCAACTCGCACACCGATAAGGGCGGCCGCAACCGGGCGCGCCGGGCACGGATAGAATGAAGATCGTGGCCAGCGAACCGAAGAACGATGTCAGCGCGCTCAGCTATGAACAGGCTCGCGATGAATTGATCCGGGTGGTGAGCGAGTTGGAGCAGGGCTCCTCCAGCCTCGAAGAATCACTGGCGCTGTGGGAACGCGGAGAGTCACTGGCAACCCGCTGCGAAGAGTGGCTTATCGGCGCGCGCGCCCGGCTTGAGGCGGCCCGCACTGCAGCCCCCGCCAATAAGTAGCACCCGGGAGATCACCATGACACCCAAGGAACCCGCGATCGTCGCCGAATTGGGCAGGCCCGAGACCGCGGACGAGACAGCGCAGCGGAAGGCCGAAAACTCCCGCAAGCACAGGGCGAACCAGACCGCGTTGAACCTTGTGGGGGCAACGGTCGCGTCGCTGGCGATTGTCGCCTTCCTCATCATCGTGGTCGTGCGCCCCACCCCGGCGCCCGCCGAGTCGATCGACTACATCACCATCGCCAGCCAGGCGCAGGTGAACTCGGACCAACCGCTGCTGGCGCCCGTGCTGCCCGACACCTGGGCTGCGAACGATGCGCGCTTCGAGAGCAGGTCGCAGGTGCCGACCTGGTACATCGGGTTCGTCACCCCGAAAACCCAATTCATCGCACTCAACCAGGGGATCGGCGCCAACCCAACCTGGCAGGCTGCCGTGCTCGATAATGCCACGGAGACGGGCTCGGTGACCATCGAGGGTGTGACGTGGACAGTCTTCGACCAGCGCGATTCGGCGAGCCCCGGCAACTTTGCATATTCGATGGCCACGACCTCCGGCGACAGCACCATCGTGCTTCACGGCACCGCAAGCGACTCGGAATTCGAAGCACTTGCCACGGCCATCTCTCCCGAATTGGATGCTCCATGAGCGAAATCGACCTGGCACCACCCGGGCACCTAGCCCGGCCTCGGCGCACCCCTGCCAAGGCATGGGAGGAGATGGTGCGCGGCAATGAGCGGTTCGTCAGGGGCGAGCCGCAGCATCCACGACAGGATGTGGAGAGACGCGAGGCTCTGGTCGGCAAGCAAACTCCGGATGCAGCTCTGTTCGGCTGCAGCGACTCTCGCCTGGCAGCCGAGATCATCTTCGACAAGGGAATCGGCGACCTATTCGTTGTGCGCAACGCGGGCCAGATCATCTCGGAGTCGGTGATCGGATCGCTTGAGTACGCGGTGAGCGTGTTGGATGTTCCGCTGATCGTGGTGCTCGGCCACGACCAGTGCGGTGCCGTGCTCGCCGCCATCGAATCCCAGGGCGCCGAGGCGCCCACGCTGCCCCCTCATATCGGGTTACTGATCTCCAAAATCATCCCGGCCGTGCGCCGAGTAGGGCGCAGCGCCGGAATGCTCGATGTCGGCCTGATCGACTCGCAGGATGTGGGCCGGGAGCATTTGCGCGACACGATCACCGAGTTGCTCGAGACCTCCGAATTAATCAGCGACGCGGTCGCCGCGGGTACGCTGGCTGTGGTGGGGGCCAACTACCGCCTGCTCGAAGGTCAGGCCGTGCCTGACGTCATCCTCGGTATGAGCTGACCGGCCACCACGCCAGTTCCCCGCACCAATCCAGCCGATCGAGCCCGCGAAGCTCCAGAAAAGGACGACACAGCGCCGTGAGCAGCCCCACAACCCCAGACGGACACTTTCGAATCGAACACGACACCATGGGCGAGGTTCTGGTGCCGGTCGACGCCCTGTATGGGGCCCAAACCCAGCGTGCCGTCGAGAATTTTCCCATCTCGGGGTCCGGGCTCGAAGCAGCACAGATCGTCGCCCTGGCCAGGATCAAGCGAGCCGCAGCGATCGTCAACAGCGAGCTGGGCATCCTGGAGCCTCAAATCTCAGCCGCCGTCGTGGATGCCGCTGACACCCTGATCGCCGGGTCGCACCACGACCAGTTCCCGGTCGATACGTACCAGACCGGCAGCGGAACGTCGTCGAACATGAACATGAACGAGGTGCTCGCGTTTATTGCCACCGAGTCGCTCGGCCGTCCCGTTCATCCCAATGACCACGTGAACATGTCCCAGTCATCCAACGACGTATTCCCCACGTCGGTGCATCTCGCCGTGACCGGAGCGCTGCTGCACGACCTGATCCCGGCCCTTGACCACCTCGCCGCGTCGCTGGAGGTGAAGGCGGCTCTCTGGAAAGATGCCGTCAAGCCCGGGCGCACCCACCTGATGGATGCCACCCCCGTCACCCTGGGGCAGGAATTCTCCGGCTACGCCCGGCAGATTCGCCTCGGCATCGAACGCGTCCAGGCCACCATCGTGCGTGTCGCCGAGGTTCCGCTCGGTGGCACCGCAACAGGCACCGGCATCAACACCCCGCAGGGATTTCCCCAGCGCGTCATCGCGGTGCTCGCCGCAGACTCGGGGCTGCCCATCACCGAAGCACTCGACCACTTCGAGGCCCAGGGCGCCCGCGACGGTCTCGTCGAGGCGTCCGGAGCGCTCCGGACGCTCGCGGTATCACTCACCAAGATCTGCAATGACCTGCGCTGGATGGGGTCGGGGCCGAACACCGGTCTCGGCGAACTGCACATCCCTGACCTGCAGCCTGGGTCATCCATCATGCCGGGCAAGGTGAATCCTGTGATACCCGAGGCCGTGTTGATGGTGTGCGCGCGCGTGATCGGCAACGATGCGACCATCGCCTGGGCCGGGGCATCCGGAGCCTTCGAACTGAACGTCGCCATCCCGGTCATGGGAACAGCACTGCTGGAGTCGATCCGCCTGCTTTCCACGTCGTCCGTGGCGTTGGCCGAAAAGACGGTAGACGGGCTGGAAGCAAATCTCCCTCGCGCCAGGGCGCTGGCCGAATCATCCCCTGCGATCGTGACACCGTTGAACAAGATCATCGGCTACGAGGCCGCCGCAAGAATTGCCAAGCATTCCGTCGCGGAAGGCGTAACCGTGCGAGAAGCTGTCATCGACCTCGGGTTTGTCGAGCGCGGCGAGGTCACTCTGGAGCAACTCGATGTGGCCCTCGATGTCATGTCGATGACCCACCCTGGGTAGAGCGTACGCAGCACCTAGAGCGGAAGCAGCACGGCCGCCCAGAAGCCGGCGAGAATGAACGGCCCGAAGGGAATGTGCGTTCCGCGTGCGCTGCGCACGAGCGTGATGGTTGCGGCGACGCCACCGGCGAGAAACGCGAGCATGGGCGAAACGACGGCTGCCTCCACTCCAAGCATCCCTGCCGAGATCCCGAGAGCGCCCGCAAGCTTGACGTCACCCATGCCCATTCCACCGGCGAGGCTCAAGGCGAAGAGCAGACCGAAGTACCCGAGCCCTGAAAGTACGGCGACGACAGGGAACTGCCCCGCTAGGACTCCCTGCGCGACGAGCGCGACGATGAGTACGGCGTAGGCAGGCAACACCAGTCGATTCGGCAGTCGGCGTACCGTCAGATCTGATCTGACCAGGGCTGGAGTGACGGCGGCAAGATAGAGCAGGGTCACTGTGACGGGCCCCATCCCCGCCGCGAGTACTGCCGCAACCCCGAGCCCCACTGCTGCGGGAACTTCCCACGCCGGATCCTGGCCGCGCGAATGCGTGGTGGGGAGAACACTGGCGACCATACGCCTGACGCTAGCCGCAGGTCGGGCAGGCGGGAGCGAAAATTCCACAGGCTCCGAACTACTCGATCAGGTAGATCACCGGAACGGGAGCGCCCGTCAGATCCTGGACTATGCGGTCACCGAGGGGTGTAGACAGGGACACTGGGACGAGCACTGAGCTGGTGACGACGCCGGCGGCCGGGCATCCGGCGACATGATCGGGCGTCACGCCCGAGGGCTGATCAGGCAGGCCGTAGTACACGCCGATCTGAACCGTGGTCTCGCTCTCGATCACGACGACCTGCCGGGGGATGCACAGCAGCGGCCCGCGAACATTCACCACGAGACTGGCCGAGCCCTCCGCCGAAAAACCCGGGCTGGCTTGCGACCCTACATACCCCGGGACATCGGCGTTACCCAGGAGCGAGAACGACGGAAGTAACCGCACGTAGAGCGGCAGCCCGTCGTCAAAGTCCTGGGCTCCCAGAATCGGCGCCTCCACTAGGCCCGTCGGGGCGGCAGTCAGCCCATCGATGATCCGATCGACGAAGTGCGGTGCCGGCGATCCCCACATCTGCTCAATGGTGGTGGGAGGCACCCCAGGGCGGGGCGGGTTCACTATCGACGCCAGCCAGGGGGCGCCCGCGACCGCGAGCAGCCCGATAATGCCGAGGCCCGAGATGAACCGCCTCCACGCGTACGCTGCGCCACCCGGCTCGTTGGCGTTCGGATGTGACACCATCCACGCCGAGAGGGTTCGCCACTGGGACCGCGGTGCGAAAAGTCCCCACAGGAACACGATCCCCAAAGTTACCGCGAGGGCCCCAAATACCCAGCTCACGAATAGACCCTACGTGGTCTACCCCCAAACCGAATAATGCTGCCGCCGCGGTGACTCGCTCTCAGGCCAGTTCGTTGGACTCGAGCATCTCGGTCACGAGGGCCGCGATCGCCGACCGCTCAGATCTCGTGAGCGTGATGTGCCCAAACAGTGGATGACCCTTCAGCGTTTCGATCACGGAGGCTACCCCGTCGTGACGGCCGACACGCAGATTATCGCGCTGGGCTACATCGTGGGTGAGCACCACTCGCGAATTCTGCCCGATGCGGCTGAGCACGGTCAACAGCACATTGCGCTCAAGCGACTGCGCTTCATCCACAATCACAAATGCATCATGAAGGGAGCGACCACGAATGTGGGTGAGAGGAAGCACCTCCAGAATGCCGCGCTCGAGCACCTCGTCGAGTACGTTCTGGGACACCACCGAACCCAGCGTGTCGAACACCGCCTGCGCCCACGGGTTCATCTTCTCGGACGCATCCCCTGGTAAGAAACCGAGCTCCTGGCCGCCCACGGCGTAGAGAGGGCGGAACACCATGATCTTGCGGTGCTGCTGCTTCTCAAGCACAGCCTCCAGGCCCGCGCACAGCGCCAGCGCCGATTTCCCGGTGCCCGCCCGACCGCCGAGCGAGACGATCCCAATATCGGAATCGAGCAGCATGTCGATCGCCAGGCGCTGTTCGGCCGAACGCCCGTGCAGTCCAAAGAGGTCACGATCGCCGCGCACCAGCCTCATCTGACCCCGAGCGGAGACCCTACCGAGGGCAGAGCCGCGATCGGAGTGGATGATCAGCCCGGTATTCACCGGAAGATCCTCGATCACCCGCGACTGTAACTGCTCGTTGTCGTACAACTGCGACATCTGGCCCGAGGAGAGGTCGATATCCTTCTGTCCGGTCCAGCCCGAGTCGACCGCGAGTTCTGCGCGGTACTCCTCCGCGGCAAGCCCGATGGATGCCGCCTTGACGCGCAGCGGAAGATCCTTGGAGACCACCGTGACGGCGAGGCCGTCGTTGGCGAGGTTGAGCGCAACGGCCAGGATGCGCGAGTCGTTGTCTCCGAGCTGAAGCCCGGACGGCAGCACCGACATATTGGAGTGGTTGAGTTCCACCCGCAGTGACCCGCCATCACCCACCGCGATGGGGAAGTCGAGTCGTTCGTGCTGCACGCGCAGTTCGTCGAGATTGCGCAGGGCCTGCCGGGCGAAGTAGCCGATCTCGGGATCGTTACGCTTCGACTCGAGTTCCGTGATGACAATCACCGGAAGCACCACGTGGTGCTCGGCGAAACGGAAGATTGCCTTCGGATCCGACAGGAGCACCGAGGTGTCGAGAACGTAGGTGCGCTCGAGCTGCGATGTGCCAGAGCCTCCCGTTCGCGAGTCGTTCAGCTTCGACGTCGGGTTCATTTGCTCGGCCACGTGCACTCCATCCCCGAGTGCACAGCACCCGGATCCAGTAACGCGAAGACGGCCAGTACGTTGCGAGACGAACTTGCGTGGCCGCCTCGACCAGGCGCCGTGCCCGGTACTCATGACGCTAGGCGGTCGCCGTCAAGCCGCGCGAATCGACACGCCCAGTGAGTGTGTCCACACGGTGAATCTTCGCTGCTATTCCTAGACCGAGTACGCCACCAGGCTTGAGCGCAGCATTGCGAAGGTCTCGTCATCGGTGGTGGCGTGCGGGCTCAGGCGCACGGCACCCTGTCGCGTCGTGACGGTGACGCCGTGGTTGTGCAGGGATGCGGTGAGAGCGGTAAGCCGGTCGGCCGCGGGCTCCACCACGACGATTCCAGCCCGCTCCGCATCGTCCCGAGGCGAGACGACGTCGAGCGCGAATTCGTCGGCCATGTCGATGATTCTCGCGGTCTGCTCCGCGAGCCGAGCGGCGATGACCGCGACGCCCACATCGGCGATCTCCTCCAGCGCAACCGCGAAACGCGCCTGCGCGATCGGGTCCGGGTTGCTCACCTCGAATGCGCCGACGCCCCTGGTCGGCGGCGGCACCTCGTCCAGCGGAGTCCCCTCGGTGTCGGTGGCGGAGAACCCCGAGAACACGGGGACGAGGTGCTCCGCGGCACGGTCGCTCAACGCCAGGAATCCGGTGCCCCACCCGGCGCGAACCCACTTCTGGCCGCCAGACACAACGACATCGGCGACCTGGAACGGGGCATCCACTATTCCGAATCCCTGGATGGCATCGACGATGAGCAGGCGATCGCCGATGACCTGCCGGATGCCTTCGAGGTCGACGACATAGCCCGTGCGAAAGTCCACAAGGCTGACCGCCACGGCCACCGTCGAGTCGGTGAGCTGGTCACGCAGATTGCCCGGGGTGATCCGGCCGTGATCGCTGTCGAGCCACCGGGGGCTCACCGCCCCCAGCGCATCCGCCGCCCTGGTGATGGCGAACGGACTGCTGGGGAAGTCGGCGGAACTGACCGCCACCTCCCCGGTGAGTCCGAACATCACGTGCATGAGTCCCTGGCTGGTATTCGGCTGGAAAATTACCTGCCGCGGGTCGAAACCGATCACCGCGGCCACGGCGTCACGCACCCGCGCATCCTGCTCATCGAGAGTCGAGAGCGTGCCATACCGGGAATGTGCGAGCAGGGTCATCATGGCCTGCTCCTCGCCGAGCACGGTGGTGCCGACCGGCCCCATCCGGGCGAAATCGAGATAGCCGGGCTCCGCCTCGAAACGCTCCGCGAACGCCTCAAACGACACGCCGGCGGTCACTGGCCGAACCGTCTCTGGCGCCGCGAAAAATCGCGCAGGGCTCGCAGAAAGTCGACCTCGCGCAGGTCCGGGCCGAGGGCCTCGACAAAATAGAACTCACTGTGGGCACTCTGCCAGATCATGAAGTCGCTGATCCGCTGCTCCCCCGAAGTGCGGATGACCAGGTCAGGGTCGGGCTGCCCACCCGTGTAAAGGTGCTCACCGATCA
This sequence comes from Salinibacterium sp., assembly GCF_031364185.1. Classification (NCBI taxonomy): domain Bacteria; kingdom Bacillati; phylum Actinomycetota; class Actinomycetes; order Micrococcales; family Microbacteriaceae; genus Salinibacterium; species Salinibacterium sp. Next base: position 7,973 of record NZ_JANLVV010000221.1, read on the forward strand.
ACTCGGGCGTGAGAATTTCGGCGAGGGCGTCCAGAGTGCCTCCCTCGCTCTCATGGGTCTGGACGATGCTGCGCATCGCATCCGCGATCTCACGACGGCCGCCGTAGCCGATCGCAAGGTTCACATGCAGGCCGGTTTTATGTTGAGTGCGGTCCGCCGCCGCGGCGAGCTTCTGAACCAGAGCCGGCGGCAATCCTTCGGTCGATCCGACATGTTGGACACGCCAGTCGCGGAAGTGCGACAGGTCTTCCGCGAGGTCTCCAATGATGTCAAATAGGCCATCGAGTTCGACGGTCGTGCGACCGGTCAGGTTATCCGTCGACAGCAGGTACAGGGTGGCCACCGAGATGCCGAGGTCGTCGCACCACTGAAGGAACTCGCGGTACTTCGCCGCCCCGGCGCGGTGCCCGTGGGCTGCCGTCTCCATCTCCCGCAGCTTCGCCCACCTGCGGTTACCGTCGATGATCATGGCGACGTGGTGGGGCAGCGTCTCGGTGTCGAGCATGCGGCGAAGGCGGTTCTGGTAGATGCCGTAGAGGAAGCCCGGACCTAGGGCGCTCTGGCTGTCTTTCACATGGATACGCTAGCCCACTGTGAGCTGCCAGCCTGAGGATCGGCGGCTCCCGTACACTGGCGCGATGAGTGCCTCAGCATCAGCAACCGAGCCAGCAGGCACGCCCGACGTCGATCTTCCCAACATTCCCCTGCTCGATGACGCGATCGATTTCGACCATGCCACGGCGACGAACCCCACCGAAAAGAAGCCCACCTGGCGGGGCTGGATCCACACGGGAACGTTCCCGGTGGCGATCGCGCTGGGAATCATCCTCCTCGTGATGGCTGACGGCCCCACGGCAAAAATTAGCTGCACGGTCTTCTTCGTGTGCTCGCTATTGCTGTTCGGCACGAGCGCTCTGTATCACCGCATCAACTGGAGCCCTAAGGTTAGGGCAATTTTCAAGCGCCTGGATCACGCCAATATCTTCCTGCTGATCGCCGGCTCCTACACACCCATCGCGGCGCTCGCGCTGCCGCAGGACAAAGCCACGCTATTGCTCTGGCTGGTCTGGATCGGGGCCGGGCTCGGCATCCTGTTCCGGATCTTCTGGATCGGCGCGCCCCGCTGGCTCTACGTGCCGCTGTACCTGCTTCTCAGCTATGCGGCACTCGCGTTCATCGTCGACTTCTTCACCGCCGCACCGATCATGATGACGCTCATTCTCGTCGGGGGGCTGTTCTACACGATCGGAGCGGTCATTTATGGCCTCAAGAAGCCGAACCCTGTGCCCGGTGTCTTCGGATTCCACGAGATTTTCCACACCCTCACGCTTCTCGCGTTCCTGTGCCATTGGACGGGGATTTTCCTGGTGGCAACTAACCCGCCGCTGTTGTAGGCGGATCGCTCTCCTGCGCGTTTTTCGATGGCCGTGAGCCAGGCTGTGCATCCGAGGCCGCGATCGCTTCTTCGGCCTGCTCGATCGCGATCTGCTCGCGAATTTCGCTGCGGTAACGCACCCTTCGCACCCGACGGCTCATGTCTACCAGCAGCAGCACGGTGGCAATGGCAATGAGGAACGTCACTGCGAAACCGACCACACCGGGGGTGATGAGGTTCACGTCGCCCTCGTACGCTGGCACCGGCGTGGGTGTCGAGTCTGCCCACAGAATCACGAGCGAAGCAAATACGGTCATACGGAAACCTCGTCGTTCAGGTCGATGCCGGCAAAGAAGTCGTCCTCGGGAACCGTGCCCTGCACCGCCGAGCTGATGAGCTGGAAGTCTTCGAACGGCCAGGCCTCACGCTGCACATCGTTCGGCCAGAAGAAGAATCGGCTGTCGGGAGCAACCTGGCTGGCGTGCGAGCGCAACGCGGCATCCCGAACATCGAGAAAATCGCCCACCGGGATGTGAGTGGTAGCAAGCGACGGACGATCCCCCATCCATCCCTGGAACTCCTCCATCTCGGCGAGGCTGGGATGGCCGCTCGCCGTCATCACCTCGACCATTTTCGAGACGCGCTGGGAGTTGAAAATGCGGTCATAATAAACCTTCGGAATGCGCCAGGCCAGCCCCTGCTCCGGGTAACGCCCGGGGTCGGCGGCGGCCTCCCAGGCGTACATCGAGATCTCGTGGGTGCGGATATGGTCGGGGTGGGGATATCCGCCGGTCTCGTCGTAGGTCACCATGACCTGGGGGCGCAATTGCCGGATGACCCGCACGAGTGGCTCGGCGGAAATCTCCAGCGGCACCAGCGCAAAACAGTTGGCGGGCAGCGGTTCGATCGCACCTTCCTCGGTGCCGGTGCCCTCAGGGAGCCCCGAATCCGCGTAGCCCAGCCACCGATGCTCGACCCCCATCACGCGCTGGGCGTTCGCCATCTCGATGCGGCGAAGACCGGCGATGTCGCGCTCGGCCATCGCCCGAGGTTCCAGCGCCTCGTTCTGCACGTCGCCGCGCTCGCCGCCGGTGCAGCTGACAATTACCACTTGCGCACCCGAATGCGCGTAGGCGGCCCAGGTGGCAGCGCCCTTACTCGACTCATCGTCGGGATGAGCGTGTATCGCAAGCAGACGCCGTGTCACCGAACTCCTAGGTTGTGCCTCTAGCCTTGGAGTACCAAGCCTAATGGAGTCGTGCGTGCCCAATCCTGAGCCCCCTGGCGATACTGGCCGCGGCGCCGACCACGCCGCAGCCGTACTCGATGCACGCTACGGGCGATCACGCTCCTCCGCGAAGCGCACCCGTTGGATCGGCATTGCCACCGCGGCCGCCTTCACCATCGTTTTTGTCGCCTGGGCCATCTGGGGCGGACTCATCGGAGCTCCGGATGCACAGTTCACGGCCGTCGACGCGAGGCACACCGTGGTCGACGAGACCACGGTCGAGGTGACCTGGGAGTTCACCGCCCCACCCGGCACCCCCGCCCGCTGCGCCGTACAGGCCCTGAACTCGACGTTCGCCATCGTGGGATGGAAAGAGGTGGATGTGCCAGCCTCCACCAGGATCAACCGTGTGCTCACCGAGCGAGTGCTCACCACTGAGCGAGCCGTCACCGGTTTGATCTACCGCTGCTGGCTCACCTAGGCTGGGCTGATTAACCATGGAACCGGCCAGCGACGGCCGGTTCCTTTTTGTCAGGAGTACACCGTGGCCCACTCACATTCGGACACCTGGTTGACCCAGGAAGCCTTCGACCGCCGCACCGCGGAGCTCGAGCAATTATCGGGCGAGGGCCGACTCGAGATTGCCAAGAAGATTGAGTCGGCACGGGAGGAGGGCGACCTGAAGGAGAACGGCGGCTACCACGCTGCCAAGGAGGAACAGGGCAAAATCGAGGCCCGCATCCGGGTACTCACAGAACTGCTGCGTCACGCGACGGTGGGTGACGCGCCCGCATCAACCGGTGTCGTCGAACCCGGCACTGTCATCACGGCGACGATTATGGGCGACGAGTCGACGTTCCTGATCGGCAGCCGAGAGATCGTGGGAGACAGCGACCTTGACGTCTACAGCGAGGGAAGCCCGCTCGGCACCGCCATCATCGGCATGAAGGTCGGCGATGAGACCAGTTATACGGCCCCCAGCGGCAAGGTCATCCCCGTGAAAATTATCAGCGTCGAGACATACATTCCCTGACCCACCCAACACCTTCCCTTTCATTATCCAGGAGGTTGTGACAGGTGAGGCTAGTGTCACACAGGCAACAGCTCACCATTCACTCCGGCCTCACCAGCCCCATCACCTCCTGAATGATGAAAGAGAGCTAGAAGTCGATACGGGGCTCGTAGCCCTCATCGCGCAACCGCGTCAGCACCTCTTCGGCGTGCTCGGGCCCGCGCGTCTCGATGTGCAGTTCGAGCTCGACCTGGCTGATCTGCATCCCGTTGCTGTGCCGTGTGTGCAACACCTCGACGACGTTGGCGTTGGCCTCGGCAACGATCGCCGCGGTACGCGCTAACTGTCCGGGGCGATCCGGCAGCGGGATGCGTAACCGCAGGTAGCGCTCCGAAGTCGAGAGCCCGTGGCTGATGACCCGCTCCATCATCAGGGGGTCGATATTCCCCCCGCTCAGGATGGCGACGGTAGTGCCGCTCGCCGACACCTTGCCCGCCAGGATCGCTGCGACTCCGGCGGCTCCGGCGGGTTCCACGACGAGCTTGGCCCGCTCCAGCAGCACCAGCAGCGCCTGCGCCATGTCGTCCTCGGTGACGGTCACGATGTCATCCACCATCGCCCGCACGATCTCGAAGTTCAGCTCGCCCGGCCGCGCCACCGCGATCCCGTCGGCGATGGTGGGCTGCATGATGATCTCGGTCGGCGCCCCGTTAAGTAGCGACAGAGGGTATGGCGAGGCGTTCGCCGCCTGCACGCCAATAATGCGGATGATGCGGCCGTCGAGTGCGGCGCGCTGCTTGGCCGCGCTCGCGACACCCGAAATGAGCCCGCCGCCGCCAATCGGCACCACGATAGTCTCGACATCCGGTCGCTGATCGAGAATTTCGAGGCCCACCGTGCCCTGCCCGGCCACCACGTCAGGGTGATCGAACGGGTGGATGAACACCGCCCCCGTCGCGCGGGCGAACTCGGCGGCCGCCCTCAGCGGTTCGGTGATGGTATGCCCACGCAGCACCACCTCAGCGCCGTAGGCCCTGGTCGCCTGGAGCTTGGGCAGTGCGACCCCGAGGGGCATGAAGATCGTGGATGAGATTCCCAGTTCGCGCGCGGCGAACGCCACGCCCTGGGCGTGGTTTCCGGCGGAAGCGGCAACGACGCCGCGGGACTTTTCCTCGTCACTCAGGCGCGAAATCCGGTTGTAGGCGCCTCGGATCTTGTATGAGCCGGTGCGCTGCAGGTTTTCGCACTTCAGGAACACAGGCGAACCGAGAACCTCGGCCAGGTATCGCGAACTCTCCATCGGGGTAAGTTCGGCCACGCCAGCCACCCGATCCCGGGCGTCCTGGAAGTCGGCCAGAGTAGGGCCGATGATGGTGTTATGCATTAGGAAGAATGTCCTCCGCTGTCGGCCGCGGGTTGGTCTTCCCATCACCGCCTGCTATGTATTTCACCATGACATTGAGCACCGCGATGACCGGGACGGCGAACAGGGCGCCCGGGATGCCCGCGAGGAACGAACCGGCGGCCACCGCGAACACGACGGCGAGCGGATGCACTTTGACCGCCGACCCCATGATCAGGGGCTGCAGGATGTGGCCTTCGACCTGCTGGACGAGCAGCACGATGCCCAGCATCAGCAGCGCAGGGAACGGCCCGAGGTACACGAGGGCGACGAAGACGGCGATGGTTCCCGTGATCAGGGCGCCCACCACGGGAATGAAGGAGCCCAGAAACACGGCGATAGCAATCGGGATGACCAGGGGAAATCCGCCGAAAACGAGCCCGAGGATCCACGCGCCGAGCCCGATGCCCGTCGCATCCACGGCGGCGACAAAAATTTGCACCTTTACGAAGGTAGTGAGGGTAACCCAGCCTGCATGGCCAGAGCCGTCCACTGCGGATCGGGCGGTGCGGGGGAAGAGGCGTACGATCCAGGCCCAGATTCGGGCGCCATCGATCAGGATGAACAGCGTCGCGAAGATGATCAGCAGCAGCCCCGCGAGCACGTGCCCGGCGGTCGAGCCGAACGACAGGGCGCCCGTGACCAGCACCTGGCTGTCGCGCTGCACGGCGGCGATGGCCTGGTCGATCAACGCGGCGAATTGCTTATCATCAATCTGAAATGGCGGCCCGGCGAGGAAGCTCTTAAAGTCGCCGTACGCTGCCAGGGACCGACGCTGCAGGTCGGGGTAGCCGCTGCGGATCTGCGAGATGATCACGAATATCAACCCGGCGACAATCGCGAGCGTTCCGAGCATTGCCACCGCGATCGCAAGCGGTTTGGGCCAGCGATGGCGCACCAGCCACTGCACGAGAGGTACGAGCAGTGCCGCCACGAGCACGGCGATCATGAAGGGAACCACGATGTCACGCAGCTGCATGATAAGGAAGATGACCACCGCGATGACGCCGACGACCAGCAGGATGCGCCACGAATAGGCTCCCGCGATGCGCAACCCGGGAGGCACCGTGGCATCGGCGTTCGCTCGAGCAGTCTCCGGCGCCTGAGCAGCTTTCTTGCTGTCGAAAGTCATCCTCCCAGTTTAGGCATCGGAGGGCTGGGCGCCGCGGGCGCGTCGGGGCCCGGAGCTAAACTTGACACACCGAGGAGGAGCGCCCAGATGACCACGACAGAGCCCGAGCAGCCGCGCACACCCGCGGCCCGGAGCATCCCGTCCCGCCGCGTTCTCGTCGCCATTGCCGCTGGATTGATCGCGATGATCGTGGCGCTGGGAGCGCTGGTGATTGACCTGTCGGTGGCCCGGTCCGATCTTCAGGCGCAGCTTGGCGACAACAGGCGCATCATCAACGCGCTCACGAAACAGTTGTACTGGGCACAGCAGCAACTTAACGACCTGAAGTAACGACCGGCGAGGTCACAATGTTCGCCGCACCGCACTCACCGGCGACGCGGTGAGACGCACGAAGACGGGGTCACCCTGCTGTGGCCGGAGGTCGACATGGTGCTGGATCGAGAGCAGCGAATCGTCGGACAGAATCACTTGGGTGCGGCGCAGGCTGCCGAGAAAGCTCGACGAGACGACGGTGGCCGGGACTCCGGAACTGACGATCTCGACGTTCTCCGGGCGGACGAAGGCGGTAACGGGGCCGTCGGCCATCGGTTCGCCGAGCAATGCCATGCTCGCGCCGTGGACGATCACCCGGCCGTCCACCAGTTCGGCGGCAATTCGATTGCTCAGCCCCACGAAGTCGGCGACGAACGGGGTGCTCGGCGCCGAGTACAACTCTTCGGGGGTACCGATCTGCTCGATGACACCCTCGCGCATCACCGCAACCCGATCGGCGACGGCGAGCGCTTCCTCCTGGTCGTGCGTGACGAAGACCGTGGTGATGCCCAGTTCGATCTGGATGCGCCGGATCTCGTCGCGCAACTGCACCCGCACCTTCGCGTCGAGTGCGCTCAGCGGCTCATCGAGCAGCAACACGCGTGGGCGGGTCACTAAGGCCCGCGCAAGGGCAACACGCTGCTGCTGCCCCCCGGAGAGCTGGTGCGCAAAACGTTCGGCGAACGAGGCGAGACCGACCATGTCGAGTGCTTCGGTGGCTCGCCCGCGGCGCTCGCTGGCGGAGACCCTGCGCATCCTGAGCCCGAATTCGATGTTCTCGATCGCCGTCAGGTGTGGGAATAGTGAGTACGACTGGAACACCATTCCGATGTCGCGCTTATTGGTCGGCACCCCCGCGACATCGTCGCCGTCGATGACGATGCGACCCCCGTCGATGAGTTCGAGACCGGACAGCGCGCGGAGGGCGGTGGTCTTGCCGCAGCCCGAGGGGCCGAGCAGCGCGACGAACTCACCCGGCGTGATCGAGAAGTCGATCGAGTTGAGTGCCCGGTGCGTGCCATAGTTCTTCACCACACCGATCAACTCGACCGTGGCGCCAGTGGAGGCAGACAGGGAGGGCGCGATGGTACTGGCGATGGGGATGCTGCTGGTCATTCTCTACTCCGTTTGCGTGAGGCACCGAGTCTGCCGATGAGAAGGAGCAGACCGAATGCGACGGCCAGCGCGAGGAACGCGAAGATTGCCGCGACGTAGGGGTCTGACTGGGATATCTGCAGGAGCGCGGTCTGCAGGTTCGTGCGGTTCAGGAGGCTGGCGATGGTGAACTCGCCCAGCACCACGGCGACGGAGATGAAGGATGCGGCCAGCACTCCCCTGCGCAGGTTTGGAAGCAGCACGAGCCGCAGCACTGTCGGCCAGTCCGCCCCGAGTGAGCGCGCGGCCTCGCTGAGCATCACCGCGGGAATCGCGTCGAGGTTGGACTGGATCGCCCTGTACGCATAGGGCAACACGGTGATGCCGTAGGCGAAGGCAAGCGTCCACGCGCCGCTGCCGAAGATCCTGACAACGACCCCGTAGACGGGCGCGAGGCCCACGACCAGCACGATCGCAGGCACGGTGATCGGGATGATGCAGATGAACTCGAGCACCCGCGAGAACTTCGGAAACTGGATGTGCACCAGGATCATCGTCGGAAGCAGCAGCACGAGCACGATGCCGACAGTGACGATGGCGAGGACCACCGAGTTGCCGATTGCCTGGAACAGGCTGCGATAGGTGCGCGCGGCATCCTCTCCGATGAGGTTGTTCCAGTGCTCCAGGGTGTACCCGCCGCCGAGGCCGTCCCGGAAGGTGAACTGAAGTAGGGCTATGAGCGGGATGGCGAAGACCGCTCCGACGACGCCCAGGATCACTCCACGGGTGACTTTGTTCGGCTCGGTGCCGAGTCGGGACGCCGCCGTCACTTCTGCCACCTGGACGTGCGTAACTGCAGCACCGAATAGCCCCACATCACGATGATCATGACCGCGATCATCCCGAACGCAAGGGCACCAGCCATGTTCTCGCGACCCAGCACCGTCTCGCTGACGAGGGCCCCGCGGATCTGCAGGGGCACGATGGGTGAACCCTGGCTGACCAGCGCGGCGGCGGTGGCGTACGACGAGAACGCGTTCGCGAACAGCAACAGCAGGCTGCCGATAAACGACGGCGCAAGCACGGGGATGGCGATGCGGGTCCAATAGGTCACACGGGTGCCGCCCAGTGTGGCATTGGCCTCTGCCCAGGTGGTCCTAAGACCCTCAAGGGCCGGCATAAACGTGATGATCATGAGTGGAACCTGGAAGTAGACGTAGACGACAACAAGGCCCGGCACCTGGTAGAGCCAGGGGCCGCTTGCGAAAAGGTCAATGCCGAACGCGTCAGCGAGGAACCTCGTGACCAGGCCCTGGGTTCCGATAGTCGCGATGAAGGCGAACGCGAGCATGACCCCGCCGAATTGGGCGAGCACGCTGGAGATCGAATCGATGGTGGATCGAAGCGTGCCCTCCGCCCCAGTGCCGAGAAGCGCGTAACAGACGAGAGCGCCGATCACGGCACCGATCACGGCGGTCACGGCCGAGACAAGGAATGAACTACCGAACGTGGAGAGCACGTTCGGGGCGAAGATCCCGGCAATGTTGTCGAGAGTGACGCTGCCATCCTCGGTAAAGAAACCGGTCGTGACGGCGAGAACCGTGGGGATGACCAGGAACAGGATCACGTAGAGGGCGAACGGGGTGAGCCCGAGATATGTGCCGAGACTCCGACGTGCGGGGTGACGGGGGACCGGCTCTGAGAGCGGGTGACGCCGAGGCCCGGCCTCGGCGTCACCGCTGATCAGTGCTGGCGCAGGTACGACAGACACAGTGGATGTTGACTGCTAGCTGATCGCCGCAGCCCACTTCTCTGCGAGGATGGCGGCGTTCGCCTCGGCCTGCTCGGGTGTCGGGGTGACGAGGTCGCCCTTCAGCTCACCGAGAGTGTCGAGCGCTGCGGTGTCGACGGTGCCGGCATCCTGAAGCGTCTGGATCGTGACCGGGTAGGCGCCACCCTTGATGAAGAGGTTCTGGGCCTCTGCGCTGTAGATGAACTCCTGCCACAGGCGAGCGGCGGCGGGGTGTGGGGCATCCTTGCTGATGGCCTGGTTGTAGAAGCTGGTGTAGACCTCGCCCGGAAGCGTGGTCACCTCCCAGCCGTCGACCGTGGCCGCAGCAGAGAGGTTGTTGTAGCTCCAGTCGAAGACGACCTTGGTCTCGCCCGCGGCAATCGTCGCTCCCGTGGCGTTGACGGGCAGGAAGTTGCCCGCCTTGTTCAGTTCGGAAAAGAACTCGATGCCGGGGGTGAAGTCGTCGAGAGTTCCGCCCTGCTGCACGGTGACGAGCCCGATGGCGGCGAACGCTGCGCCGGCCTGGGTCGGGTCGCCGTTCAGCGCGACGGCGCCCTTGTACTCGGAGCCGAGCAGGTCATCGAGGCTGGTGGGCTTCGGAACCGAGTTCGAGTCATACCCGATCGACATGCTGCCCGTGTAGTCGTTGACGTAGAGTCCGGTCTCCTCCTTGTTCTCGGCGGGGATCTCATCCCAGTTGGCGACCTGGTATGGCGCGAAGTAGTTAAGGCTGTCGAGGGTCACGGCAGTTCCGAGGTCGAAGACGTCGGGGGCGGTGTCCTGGCCCTTGAGGTTATCGGCAGCAGCGATCTCCTCGGCGCTCGAGATATCGGGGTCGGCCGAGTTGACCGTGATGCCGTACTTCTCCTCGAATAGAGCCTTTATCTCGCCGTAGTTGGCCCAGTTGTCCGGGAGGGCGATGACGTTGAGCTGGCCCTCCGCCTTGGCGGCCTCGATGAGGGCATCCATTCCGCCAAAGTCGTCAGCGCTGGTGGCGGTGGTGGCATCCACGTCGGATGCCGCGGGGGTGCTCGCAGCGCAGGCGCTGAGTGTGATCGCGGCGGCAGCGATGACCGCAATGCCGGCGAAGTGGCGCATTCTCAACAAGGGTTCCTCTTTTCGTGCCTCCCGGCTGCCCGCGCTGCGGGTGAAGCGGACATGATAAAACCGGTTGACTGCTGAGAACGCTAGGCAGCGCAGGCGACGCGCTGGCATCCGTCGGGTGAACGGTGGGCGAATGTCGCCTGTCAGTGGCGGCGAGTACGGTCGGAACATGGTCGACACCGTGTCAGCGGGGCAGGCACGGCGCATCGCGTTGGCCGCCCAGGGCTTCGGCCGCACCGCCAGCGCGGGGAGCACTGGCACGGGTACACGACAGCTCAATCTGCTCATCCAGAAGCTCGGCGTGCTGCAGCTTGACTCGGTCAACGTGTTCGAACGCAGCCACTACCTGCCCGTGTTCGCGCGACTCGGCGGCTACGACAAGGCACTGCTCGACAGGCTTACGTTCGGCCCGCGCTCGCACTACACCGAGGCGTGGGCACACCAAGCGGCGATCATCCCGGTGCAATCCTGGCCGCTGTGGCGTTGGGCGATGGATGCCCGGCGCACGCCCACGAGCAACTGGGGCCGATGGGCCAACGCCAACGGCCCCATGCTCGAGTTCCTGCGGTCCGAACTGGCCGCGAAGGGCCCGCTGGCCGCTGGGAAAATCGAGCACGACGCCAACGTGCGTAAAGGCCCGTGGTGGGGCTGGTCTGACGTCAAGACCGGGCTCGAATGTCTCTTCATGACCGGCGAGGTGGTCACCGCGGGTCGCACCCGCTTCGAGCGCATATACGCGCTGGCCGAGCATCAGCTGCCCGCCGAGATCATTGACCGGAGCATCCCGAAGCATGACGCGGTGCGTGAACTGGTTCGATCGGGGGCGCAGGCGTTGGGCATCGGAACCGTGCGCGATATCGCGGACTACTGGCGACTGCCCCAGGCGCTGACGAAGGCAGCGATCGGCGAGCTCATCGACTCGGGTGACCTGCTGCCGGTCACCGTGGGTGCTCGCGGCCGTGCTGGCAGACGTGCTGGCCAAGGTACGGGCCGCAGCGCCGGCGAAGGCGGCGATCGCGGCGGGGGCAACGACTGGGGCGCACCGGCCTTCCTGCACCGGGATGCGCGCATCCCGCGCCGCATCGAACACAGTGCGCTTCTCTCCCCTTTCGACCCGATCGTCTGGGCACGTGCGCGTGCCCTGCGGATGTTCGGCTTCCACTACCGAATTGAGATCTACACCCCCGCGTCGAAACGAATCTTCGGCTATTACACGCTTCCCCTGCTGATGGATGACGCGATTGTGGGCCGCATCGACCTCAAGACCGATCGGCAGAACTCGGTGCTACTCGTGCAGTCGGCCTGGCGGGAGGCCGATGCGATCATCGACCTGGAACGCGTTGCCGCGCTCCTGCGCGACACGGCGCACTGGCAGGGCATGGAGCGGATCACCGTGGTGGGCCCAGGCGATCTGAGCGCCGAGCTTGCGGGGGCGCTGGGCGGGTGAATTCTTGATGCAACTACCATCGACAGAGAAAAATAACGATTATGTCTCGTTTTTAATGGTGATGGTGATGGTCTGGGCGGTAACCATAGAGTCTCGAATATGACCCAACGTGCACTCGTCGCCGCAACGCTGTTCGTGCTCGTGGGTGCCCTCACGGGATGTATCACTCAACCACAGACGACTCCATCTGCTTCCCCAACGGCAACGGCAGTACCCAGCCCGACCGCTACCCCTGAAGCAGGCGCCCCGGAAACCCGGTTCGACCTCGACTGCGATTCACTGGCATCGACAGCGGCCGTGGCAGCGTTCATCGGCGGACCAATTGAGAAACAAGATCCGCTGGCAAACTACTCCGAGCAGTCGCCAGAACTACCGCGACTCACCTACATCGAGGCGATGGGCGGTCTCGTGTGCGATTGGTCGAACGGAGTGTCAACTTTCTCGTCGTCAGGGGGTTCAGGAATCCCCTACATCGGCACGTCGATCATGATTCTTCCGGAAGCAGACACTCAATTCGCCAAATTTGAGACGATATATGGGCCAGCTTCTGGCGTGCAGTGTTCTGCGTCAGGGCCAACGTGCGGCCTCGACACGCTGGTCAACGGCTACTGGCTGAGCGTTGAGATGCACGGAGTTATCTTTGATGACCCGACCTCCGACCTGCCTCCCGCGCTCGTGTTGGAATTCTTCAACTCGGTCGACTCACTTATGTCTGCCCTCGGCGCACCCGCACCGAGATGGTCTCCTCCCGAGGGCACCATCGCACTCGGGGCTGATTGCGAACTAATAATTCCCGTGTCTGACGTTCAGTCGGCCCTCGCTCTGACGAATGAACCCAGCGTTCACAAGCCCGGCGGCGGCTGGAGCATGTGGGCAGGAGCTACGGTCGAGAGTGGAGGCGGGCGTTGCTCCTGGTCGGCCAACGACGAAGAGACCTACTATGGCGGGCTCTCTTGGCTCCCTGGAGGCGCATGGGCAGCTGAGAAGTTACTTCCCAGCACAACCAACCCATCAGGCGTGACCCCTGTCGCCATTCCCGACCTCGCAACGAGCGATAAGGCATTCCTCCGATGCGCAGACGACGATTCACACTGCGTCGTCGACCTGGTCATCGGCGGAAATTGGGTCCAGGTAGACGGTTACGCCAGTTCGGGTGAGTTGAACGTTGCGCACGATCGCGCCATTGCCCTGGCCGGTGTCATCGCGGCCCGCATCAACGGCTGACCGCCTCGCCGCAGGGTGGGGGCTTCGTACGAAGGTGCCCGTGTGCGGTGGAAGCCAGGGGGAAACCGCCTGCAATGTCAGGCTATTCGCGCGAGCATAAATGCCTGCGGTGTCTTCTCCGACGTGTCGGGCTCGCGGATGAGCTGCGCCTCGACGGCGAAACCTGCCGCCGCGAGGAGGCCTGCGATGCTCTCGGGCTGGAGCCGGTCTGCGTCGAGCGCGATGTCGTGCCCGTAGGCGTGGGACAGGTGGCGCGGCTCGTCGCCGATCTGGAACGCGAGCAGGAGCAATCCCCCCGCAGTGAGCACGCGGTGGAATTCGGCGAAGACCGCCGGCAGCCGGGAGGCCGGGGTGTGGATGATCGAGTACCAGGCCACGATGCCGCCGAGAGCGGCATCCGGAGTCTCCAGCGACTCCATCGCGCCAACCTCGAATCGCAGCGCGGGGTGTTCGCGGCGGGCGACCTGGACCATGCCCGGAGACAGGTCGATGCCGAACGTGTCCACCCCAAGCTCGGCGAGATAGGCCGTGACTCGCCCAGGTCCACATCCGATGTCCGCCACAGGGCCGTGCACCAGTTCGGCGAAGAGACAGAGCATCGCGCGGTCGGCAGGCTTATCGGCAAGCTCCGCGCGGAGCAACTCCACATAGTCGAAGGCAACCAGATCGTAGGCAGCTCGGGTGGCGCGCACGTCGTCGGGTTCACTCACGCGCAGAACCCTACCAAGTGGCTGGATGCGCTAACGGTGCCGTGCGCGCTTTTCACGGCGCCCGCTGCGCCACCGAAGCAGAATTCTGCGCCGAGAACGCCAAATATGCTGCCTCAGCCCGCGGCAACCCCGCACAAGTGGCGTTCTCGATGGTGCACGTCCGCAAGCGATGGGCCTAGAACCCGCCGCCGATCTTTCCGAGGCGCGCGATACGATCCGCCAGCGGCGGGTGGGTGCTGAACAGCCGGTCCATGATGCCGGGCTTGGTCGGATCCGAGATCCACATGTGCGCCATGGTGGAATTCTGTCGCCGCATCGGCCGACTGTAGTCGGCGAGTTTCTGCAACGCACTGGCGAGGGCATCCGGATGCCGCGTGGTCAGCGCCCCCGTGGCATCCGCCAGATATTCGCGCTGGCGAGAAATCGACGCCTGCACGGCCGCAGCGACTAGCGGCGAGATGACCAGCGCGGCGATACCGACGACGATCATGATCGGATTTCCACCGCCGTTGTTGTTGTTGTTCCCGCGGCCACCGAACAGGGTGAATCGCAGAGCAATGTCCGAGATGAAACCGACCGCCACGACGAGGCCGAACACGATCATCGAGACCCGGATGTCATAGTTCTGGACGTGGCCCATCTCGTGCGCCATGACACCTTCAAGCTCGCCATCATCCAGAATTTCCAGGATGCCCGTAGTCGCTGCGACTACGGCGTGCTGGGGATCACGGCCCGTAGCGAATGCGTTCGGCGCCGGGTCGTCGACGATGTACACCTTCGGCATGGGTGTACCCGTCGTGATCGACAGGTTCTCGACGATGCGGTAGAGGCGCGGGTTGTCTGCCTTCTGGATCTCCCTCGCGCCGCTCAGCGAGAGCGCCTGGCCGGACGCGGCGAAGTATTGAATGATCGTGAAGATGCCGGCGCCGATCACCGTGCCGATGGTGATCGTGAGCGGGTCTCCACCCATCAGGAAGCTCAGGGCAAAACCCAGGAACCCGATGATGATCACGAACAGGATGATGATGAATACCGTGTTGCGTTTGTTCTTCGCTATGGCGCGATACATCTAGTCTTCCAGCTCATACTCTCGGCATGGGGCAGTGGTTAGAACTGCACCCGGGGCGGCTCGGCGATCGCCGCGGCATCCGTCACCTCAAAGAACTCGCGCTCGGTGAAGCCGAGCTTGCGCACGAATAGCGTGTTCGGGAACACCTTGATCTTCGTGTTCAGCTCACGAACGCCGCCGTTGTAGAAGCGGCGCGAGGCCTGGATCTTGTCTTCGGTGTCGACCAGCTCGCCCTGCAGCTGAAGGAAGTTCTGGCTGGCCTGCAGTTGCGGGTACGCCTCGGCGACGGCGAAGATGCTCTTCAGCGCACTCTGCATATGGTTTTCGGCGGCTGCCGCATCCACCGGACCCTGCGCGCTCAGGGTCTCGGCGCGAGCCTTGGTAACTGCTTCGAACACGCCCTTCTCATGCGCCGCGTAGCCCTTTACGGCCTCGATGAGGTTGGGCAGCAGGTCGGCACGACGCTTGAGCTGGACTGTGATGTCGCTCCACGCCTCGTCAACGCGAACATTGAGTGTCACCAAAGAGTTGTAGGTCGACCACAGGTAGATACCCACGATCACGACGAGAAGGACGATAACGCCAATGACAATGAGGAATTCCATAGGCAGATCATAACTGAAGCTCATGTCAATGGGTCTCGTGGCACGAAGGCCGTCACCACACCGAATCTCGTTATGCAAACGTTATGTCCTCCCCTCTTTTGGGGGTAGACCGAAAGTTATGTTAGGGGCGTTGTGTATTTCAACCTTGGGGACGACCCCGTCCCTCCACGAAAAGGACCAGTCTGTGAGCTACAAGCCCAGCCGAAAAATCTCGACACTAGTGACAACCCTGGTCGGAGCGGCTCTTGTCGCTGCTGGTCTGGTGGGGGGCAGTCCGCTGACGGCGTCCGCCTCACCGCCGACGGCCGCGCCTCCGGAAGACACCTCGGTCGCCGCACCCCCGTCAGACGAGTTACTCAACCCTGCCGAGGATAAGCGGCGTGAGCTCCGCGAAGAAGCGGTGCAGCAGGTTCTCAACGGCGAGGCCACCGCGACCCAGAGTGAAGGGAGCACCGTCGTCAAACTCGATGGGACCGCTCGCGAGGGAAAGCAGGATAAGTTCGTCGAGATCGAGCGTGAGAAAACCGACAAGATCTTCGTGATCCTGACCGAATTCGGCGACCAGCGCGATCCGGCCTACCCCGACCAGGACACTGACCCCACCACCCCGGGGCCGGCAGTGTTCAACGGTCCGCTTCACAACGCCATCCCGCAACCCAATCGCACGCTGGACAACAGCACGGTGTGGCAGGCCGACTACAGCCCGCAACACTACCGAGACCTCTACTTCGGCACCGGGACTGGCGTTGAATCGCTGAAGACCTACTATGAAGCCCAGTCCTCCGGGCGATACAGCGTCGACGGTCAAGTCTCTGACTGGGTCAAGGTTCCCTTCAACGAAGCACGCTACGGCCGCTCCGACGGATTCCCGTGCGCATCGAATGTCTGCAGCAACACGTGGGACCTCGTGCGGGACGGAGTCAACCAATGGGTTGCCGACCAAAAGCTGGCGGGTCAAACCGACGCGCAAATCAAGGAGACGCTGGCCACCTACGACCTGTGGGACCGCTACGACTTCGACCTCGACGGCGACTTTAACGAGCCAGATGGATACATCGACCACTTCCAGGTCGTGCACTCGGGCGGTGACCAGGCTGACGGTGACCCGAACCAGGGCGAGGATGCTATCTGGAGTCACCGTTGGTACGCCTACTTCAACCAGTCCGGACAATCGGGCCCCGACGGCAATCTGCTCGGTGGGACACAGATTGCCGACACGGGCGTATGGGTCGGTGACTACACCATCCAGCCGGAGAACGGCGGGTTGAGCGTTTTTGCCCACGAGTACGGTCACGACCTGGGTCTTCCCGACGATTACGACACCGCGGGTGGCCCGAGCAACAACAACGAGTGGTGGACCCTGATGTCACAGAGCCGCCTGGGCGCGGCGGGCCAGGCTCTCGGCGAGAAGCCGGGAGACATGGGCGCATGGGAGAAGCTGCAGCTGGGTTGGCTCGACTACGAAATCGTCCTCGCCGGGGAGGAGAAAACTCTCGAACTCGGACCGGAGGAGTACAACTCGGCCAAGGCACAAGCCGCCGTCGTCGTGCTACCCAAGAAAGTTGTCACCAACCAACTCGTCACGCCGATAGCCGGAACGTACGAGTGGTGGAGCGGCCAGGGCAACGACCTCGACCAAACGCTGGCGCGAAGCGTTACTCTTCCCGCCGATCCCGCGACCCTCACGTTCCAGGCCAACTGGAACATTGAGGACTGTGGACCGGATCCGTGTGACTACGCGTACATCGAGGTGGACGACGGTACGGGCTGGAAAGCAATACCCGGCTCGATCGCCAACCCTGCTGAGGGCAACGGCATCGACGGCCTGAGCGCTGGCTGGGTTCCTGCCACCTTTGACATGACCGCATTCGCGGGCAAGACAGTCGGAGTGCGATTCAGCTACGTGAGTGATGGAGCGGCCCAGGGCACCGATGCCAAGCTGCCGTCGGGCCTCTTCATCGACGAGGTGAGCATCGCAACTGCGACCTCGGTCCTGTTCACGGACGGGGCAGAAACTCTCGATCCGGGCTGGACTGCCAGCGGATTCGTGCGCACCACGGGCGTCGAGACGGCGGAGTTCGACAACTACTACATCGCCGGCAACCGCTCGTACGTGGGTTATGACCGCTATCTCAAAACGGGACCGTACAACTTCGGCTTCGCCAACACGAAGCCCGACTTTGTCGAGCATTTCCCTTACGGCCAAGGCCTGATGATCTCATACTGGGACACCTCCCAGTCCGACAATAATGTCAGCGTGCACCCAAGTGAGGGGCGGAACCTTTACGTTGACGCTCATCCACAACCGATCAATAACCTCAATGGCACACCGTGGCGAAACCGCATCCAGCTCTACGACGCACCGTTTAGCCTGAAGAAGGCCGCTTCGTTCACGCTGCACCTCAACAGCAAGGCGTCATACATTCGCGGACAGGCTCCACAGCCGCTCTTCGACGACACGCTGAACTGGGACGGGATCTCGGCGATCGGGCAGGGAGTGAAGGTCGCGAACGCGGGCGTGAAAATCGAGGTCACCAAACAGAACGGCACGTCGATGACGGTTCGATTCTCCGGCACGACACCGAGGAGCTGAGCCGAATCATTCATGGGAAGCCGGTCATCTCTCGCGCAGCGCGGGTTCGATGGGCAGGAGCCATGCTCCTGCTCACCGGACTGGCGCTCGCGGGGTGTGCTGGCGTGGGGTCCGGCGTGAACTCGTCGGATCCCACCGATCCGCCCCTCTCGTCGACCACACCGCCAACGATCCTTCCCCCGACAGCGCCTCCGAAGGACCCCACTGATGTGCAGGGGGCATCGCGGCGCACGGGTACCGTGACCGTGGGCGGGAACGGTCCCTGCTACGGGTTTGTCACGGACGATGGCGCTGAACTCGCGCTCTACTCCGAAGCCGGACTCACCCTCACCGAGGGCCAGACGCTCACGGTGCAGGTGAGCCCCGCCGCATTCACGGCAGACTGCGGGCCGGGCATCCTGATGCGACTGCTCAGCGTCGATGCTGGCTAGGAGAGATGCTGGCCAGGAGCGAAGCGAGCTGGTGCGCATAGGCTCAGCAGGTGACATCCACCTTTGACTCTGCCGCTCGCGCTGTCGACGAACTGACGGTACTGGTGCCCGACTTCCCGAAGCCCGGCATTGTCTTTCGTGACCTGACCCCGGTGTTTGCCGATGGGCGGGCCCTGAAACTCATCACCGATGCGCTGGTCGAGCCCTTCAGGGGCGCAGTCGATGTCGTCGCCGGGGTCGAGGCCCGCGGGTTTCTGCTTGCCGCGGCGGCGGCCTATGCGCTGGGTGTGGGTGTCGCGGTCATCCGTAAGGCCGGCAAGCTTCCGCGGGAGGTCCTGGCCCAGGGCTACCTGCTCGAATATGGCCAGGCCACACTCGAAGTGCAGCCGCACGACTTGCCTCCAGCATGCCGCGTGCTGGTGCTCGACGACATCCTGGCCACCGGCGGAACACTTGCCGCCGCGACGACACTCGTGGAGCGCGCCGGATGGACCGTGGCCGGCGCGAGCGTAGTACTCGAGCTCGACGGGCTGGGTGGACGCGCCGCACTGCCGGGCCGCGACATCCGGTCCCTCGTCATCGCCTAACCCCCGTGCCGCCGCCACGCGCCCCCGGCGGCCGACCCGCTGCCTTTCATTATTCAGGAGGTTGAGGGACCAGAGGGACTGAAGTGGCCAGTGAGGTAACCAAAATCCCTTCAGCCCTCATCAACCCCACAACCTCCTGAATAATGAGAGGAGACAGCCGCGGCAGTCAGCCGTGGCAGGGGCGGGACAAGGATGCTAGCGCCGCTCGCGCAGAACATGCTGTAGCCAGGCGTACGACCGTTTCGGGGTGCGCTGCTGTGTTTCGGCATTGACGTGGATGAGGCCGAACCGCTGCTCGAAGCCGGCCGCCCACTCCCAGTTATCGAGCAGCGTCCACACGTAGTACCCGCGCAGGTCGACGCCTTCCACCCCGGCGAACGCGGCCGCGAGATGCTCGGCCAGGTAGCTGGCACGGTCAGCATCATCCACTGAGCCGTCCGCGGCGACCACATCGTCGAAGCTCGCGCCGCCCTCCGTGATGTAGACCGGCGGCAGAACACCTTGGTAGCGAGTGGCGTAGTCCTCCAGCGTCTCGGTGAGAAACTCGGGCGCGATCGGCCAGCCGAAGGCGGTGGTCGGGTACTCCGGCCAGGCCTGGATATGGAACGGCAGTAGACGCACTCCGGCAGCGACTCCATCGGGAGTGGTGTCATCGGCGGGCGGGCCAGAACCGATCCGCGTGGGCATGTAGTAGTTGAGACCGTAGAAGTCGAGCGGTTGCGCGATGATCTTCAGGTCGGCGTCATCCACTTCGATAAGGGGAGCGAAGAGCTTGCGCGACAGTAGTGGGAATCGCGGGTATCGCCCCAGCAGCACGGGGTCGGCAAAGATCCGGTTGTGGATGAGGTCGAACACCTCGGCGTGCGCCCTGTTTCTCATGGTGTCTTTGGCGGGATGCACCGGCGAATGCACGTTCGTGATGCCGATGCCGCCCGTGACCCCGACCGATCGCAGCGCCTGTACGGCCAGGCCGTGGCCCAGCAACTGATGATGCGCCGACAGTAGGGAGTCGAACATGAGCGTCGCGCCCGGAGCATGGATTCCGAGAGCGTACCCGTTGAGGGTGACCGTGGTGGGCTCGTTGATGGTGACCCATTTATCGACGCGGTCGCCGAACGCCTCACCGGCGAGTAGAGCGAAGTCGGCGAAGCGAGAGGCGGTGTCACGGGTCATCCACCCACCTTTATGCTGCAGGGGTTCGGGCATGTCCCAATGAAAGAGGGTGGCCATGGGCCTGATGCCGGCGGCCAGCAATTCGTCGAGAAGGCGATCGTAGAACTGGATGCCGGCCCGGTTGGCGCCCCCCACTCCCCCGGGCTGGATGCGCGGCCAGCCGAGCGAGAACCGGTACGAGTCGACACCGAGCTCTTTCATCAGCCCGACATCTTCGCGGTAGCGGTGGTAGTGGTCGGTGGCAATGGATGCGTCGGAGCCGTCGGCGATGCGCCCGGGCTGGGCCATGAACTCGTCCCAGGTCGACGGGCCGCGGCCGTCGTCGCGAACGGCTCCCTCGATCTGGAATGCTGCGGTCGAAACTCCGACTTCGAACCCGTCCGGCATGGTGGCGGCGAAGCCCGCAGGATCGTGCAGCCACTCGCTCTGCGTGCTGCGGCGGGTGATTCCGCGCAGGCTATCGCTCATTCGCCCAGTACCTTCCGCAGGTAGTCATTTGCGAAAAGCCGTCCGGGGTCGAGCCTGTCCCGAATCGCCAGGAAGTCGTCGAATCGTGGGTACAGCGGGCGCAGGTCTGAGGCCCCGCGAGTGTGCATCTTGCCCCAGTGCGGGCGCCCGCCGAAGTCGATCATGATGGCTTCGACCGCGGCGAAATACTCCGTTGGGTCTTCCCGGTAGTACCGGTGCACCGCGATGTAGCCGGTGTCGCGGCCGTATGCGGTCGACATCCAGTTGTCGTCGGATGCGGTGGTGCGCACTTCGACGGGGAACGTAATGCGCCAGCCGTTGCGCTCGATGGTGGCGCGGATCTCGCGCAGGGCATCCGGTACGTTCGCGCGAGGGATGGCGTACTCCATCTCACGGAAGCGCACTCGCCGAGGCGAGGTGAAGACCGAATACCAGCAATCGGTGACCTCACGCGTGGCGACGAGCCGTTCGGACAGCCGGTTCAGGGGTGGAGTGGTGGCCGGGAATCTGGCACCCAGTTCGCACAGCACCGCATAAAGCCGGTTGGGCAGCAGCTCGTCGTCGATCCAGGCCGCCAGGCGACGCTGGGTCATGCGGGGAGTGTCTGCCGGCAGCCGGGTGTTCGTCTTGGTCAGTGCGGAGGTGGTGTGGGCAAACCAGAAGAACTCGAAATGGTCGACAGAGCTGGCGCGCTCCAGCCAGTTGTCGAGCACCTCCTCCAGCGGCTCGGCTCGCTCGACCGCGTTCAACATGAAGTCGGGGACGCAGCGCAGCGTGGTCTCGACCACCACTCCGAGCGCACCCAGGCCGAGCCGCGCTGCTGGCAGCAGCTCGGCGTTCTCGGTCGCACTGGCGCGCACTAACGCGCCGTCCGCGGTCACCATCGTCAACGCCTCGATCTGCCGGGAGAGGCCCCCGAACGACGCGCCGGTGCCGTGCGTGCCGGTCGACGTTGCCCCGGCGATGGTCTGCTGGTCGATGTCGCCCATGTTCTCGAGTGCGAGCCCGTACGGCGCCAGCAGTGCGGGAATCTGGTGCAAATGCGTTCCTGCTCCAAATGTCACCAGCTCGCCGTCGACGGCGACCAGCCCGTCCAGCGACGACACGTCGAGTTGCACGCCGTCGGTGGACGCGATGGCGGTGAAGCTGTGGCCTGCTCCGACCGGCTTGAGGGTGAGACCGGCATCCCGGGCAAAATTCACCGCGCCCACCACGTCATCGATCGACGCGGCCTGAGTCATGAACTCCGGATGCGCGCTCACCGAACGCCCCCAGTTCTGCCACGGGCGGCCCGCCTTCATGGGCACTGCAGTTTTGATCGTCACAGGAAGGCCTTTCCCTCGCCTCGATAGGTGGGCATCATCTCGGTGACCCTACCCTCATCAACAATGGCGAATTCAGTCAGGTGCTCGCTCACTTCGCCCGCCTTGGTGTGGCGCATCCACACCCGATCCCCCACCGCAAGAGCCGCCGCACCCGTCAGCGGGGTCTGCACCTCGCCCGCCATCTCACGCGCCACGAATCCCAGCCCCTCCGGCCAGACCGCCCGCGGAAGCCGGTCGGCGGCCGGTGGCCCGGACGCAATCCAGCCACCGCCCAGAAGAGTGGCCATCTCCGGCGTGGGCTTGCGCACGACCGAGAGGGCGAAGGCCGCGGCGGGAGCGGGCTGGAAGTGGCCGTAGCCATCGAACAGGTGCGGACCGAACAGTCCGCTCCCCGCCGCGATCTCGGTCACGGCAGGGTCGGATGCCGTGCTCTCCAGTGAGCCGGTGCCGCCCCCGTTGACGAACTCCAGTTCGGTGAGATCGCGCAGCGCGAGCACCACCTGGCCGCGGCGCTCGCTCAACTCGTCTCTGGAATTCTTCTGCATCCAGTCGACGGTATGCCCCAGCATCGGTTTGCCCCGAGGGCGGTTGATCACGCCGGCGATCTGCGACTCGTAGGCCATCATCCCCACCAGGGTGAAGCCGGCGCGAGCCACGATGGCCCGCGCAAGGTCGATCGCCTGCTCCACCGTGCGCACGGGTGAGCGGAACACTCCCACGTGGCCGAGCACACGCGACGCCCAGGCCGCATCGAGCTCGAGGCAGACGCGAATGTTCTCACGCTGGCCGGGCGGCAGCACGGCATCCACCAGGTCCAATTGTTCGATCGTGTCGATCATGATCGTGACGCGTTGGGCCAGTATGGATGACTGCCCCAACGCCGCGATCGACGCTCGGTCGACCGTGGGATACCCGATCACCACGTCGTCGATGGTCTCGGCCAGCCACAGCCCCTCCGCGAGCGTGTAAGCCAGCACGCCGTGGTAACCGGGGATCGACAGCACAGCGTCAATCACCCCTCGGACTCTCACGGACTTGGACGCCACCCTGATCGTGGTGCCGTTGGACCGCCTGAGCATGTCGTGGGCGTTCCACGCGAGCGCTCCGGCGGAGATGATGCCGAAGGGGGTGTCGAGCGCCTCGGTGGCGGCGGTGAGGGCCGGCCAGTACCGCGCGGGTTCGAGCCATGGCTCGGAGGCGGGAACGGTCAAATTCATGCGCTGGCACCCCCGGGGGTTGAAGTTGATGACGCGTGGGGAGGTTCTGCGGCCGCAGGCGATATCGCGAGCGCCGCAATGGAGTCGACGGCGAGGTCGATCGTCCGCCTGGCTGCGGCGGTGTCACGGTCGGCGAGCCAGGCCAGGGTGAGCCCGTCGGTGAAGGTCACGACGAATCGGGCCACCTCGGCCACGGGTCGGGACCAGCTCACTCCCGCCGCGCGTGACGCCTCGACGAGAACCGTGGTGACGGCCCGACGATAGCTGCTGTACTGGGAGCGGGCGAGGCTTTCGAGCCCCGGAGTGACCATGGCGTGGTGCACGAGTTCTTGCAGCGCGCGCTCCTGCCCGGGATCGTTGACGACGTAGTCGAGGAACGCCGTCAGTCCGGCGGCGATGGACATCCGGATGTCGTTGCCCGGCCGCACCACGCGGAAGGCGGCCGTCATTTCGGCATCCACCACCCGTTGCATGACCTCCAGAAGGAGCTCGTCGCGAGACCGGAACGCGTAGTGAAAACTCGCGAGGGACATGCCGGCTTCGGCCACGATGGCTCGCGTGGTGGCCTGGCCGAGGCCCTGGGCGCCGATCACCCGCAGCGCGGCGCTGGCGAGAAGATCGCGGCGCTCAGCGGAGGGCAGTCGCGGCATGTCGTCCTCTCTGAGTGTCCCGGTAGTGGGACAACTGTCCCAGACGATCGACCCGCTGACAAGTTGAGCATTCAGCAACATTTTCGCCGGAAAGTTTGACATGACGGTCAATCTCTTGCTGAATTGACTCAGGGTGAGGTATCTCGACGAGCAAGGCCATCGGCGCTCGGTCCGCTACCGCGGGGCGGGGCTCGTCGTGCTGTTCGCGGCCGTCGCGCTATCCTTCGCCAGCGTCATGCCAGCCCGGGCCGATGACGGTGTCGCGGGCAGCGAACCGGCCGCCACAGACTCCCCGGCGGTGACTCCCGCACCGACTGCTTCTCCGGCACCGGCACCGGCACCTACTCCCGCTCCCTCCCCGGCACCGACTGCCTCTCCTTCTCCGGCACCTCCCGGCGATGTGGCCCCGAGGGAGCCACTGGCACTCTCGAGCCCGGCGAACGACACGCTGTTCCCGTCTTCTACGGTGACCCTCTCTGGGACGAAGGATGCCGCCGGCCGGGTTGAGGTGCAGTCGATCACCGGCGGCATCCCCTATTGCGTCATTCCCGACAGCCAAACCTGGAACTGCACCTTCAGCGCCCCGACCGGGCGATACACGATGACCGTTTTCCAGTACTTCGCCGGTGACGCCGGTGCGCCCGAGCAGAAGCAGGTGACCATCCGGGTGCTGCCCGCTCCGACCATCAGCGGCACCTCACCGATCGTCACGACAGGACTGATCGGCGGCACGGGTTTCCCCGGTTCAGGCATCGTCCTGACCGGCGCCGAGGTGGGCGACTGCCCCGGCATCGTGCAGCCGAACGGCTTCTGGTCATGCCCGCTGGCGGTCAGCGCATCCGGTGACTACACCATCAACGCTCAGCAGACCTGGAACGATGTCGACACCCAGCCCGGTGGGGCTAGCCGACAGATCACCGTGCGCGTCGATAAAGACCCACCTGCGGTTCCCGTATTCTCAGAGCCGACCTCCGGGGCTCAACCCGGTAGCCAGCCGATCCCGTTCGCGGGATCGGGGGAGAACGGCGGCAGGGTCGAGGTGTTCGTCGATGGCACGCTCGTCTGCACCAGCAGCGTCGCCGGCGGGCGCTGGGGCTGTGCGGCGCCGGTCGGGGGCGGACAGCACACCGTGCAGGCGATCCAGTGGGATGCTGCGGGCAATCCCAGTGGCGCCACGGCAGGCTTCGCGATCGTTGTGAGCGGCGCATCCACGCCGGCTGTCCCGCCGCCCGCACCAGCGCCACCCACACCCCCCGGCGCGGGCCCTCCGGAGACCGCCGACCCCGCACCGGTTCCCGCGACCGCGCCACCGCCACCGCAGGTCAGTGCGCGGCCGTCAACGGTCGCTCCGGCCTTTCCTCTCTTTCCGCCACCCGTGGGCGGCGTTTCGGGCCTGCCTCCGTTGGACACCTGGGGCACTCCCACCGATTACGGCGCCGCAATCCCCACCGTCGGGTCGACCGGCTCCGGTGTCGCCTGGCTCTGGGGACTGGCGCTCGGTGGCGGTTTCATCCTGCTGGTAGCTATGCCGCTGCGACTGGTGCTCACCGCCCTGCGCGGCCGCTTTCCCCGGCACTACTTCGCCCGCGACCACAGCAGGCTGACCGCGTCTGAGGTCCAGCTGCTACGACCACGGCTGACCCTGGCTGGCGCGATCGGCGCTGCGGCCGCACTCGCGGCGCTCGCTGGCGGCATCCAGGGTGAGGTGCGCTACCTTCGCCTCGCCCTAGCGATCGGTGTCGCCCTGCTGCTACTCAACGGCATCTCCGTTGCGCTGGCGACGAGACTTGCAACGAAGGCTCTCGGTGGCGCAACGCGCCTCAGACTCGTGCCGCTGTTCCTCACCATCGCCGCACTCTCGGCACTCGTCTCGCGAGGCGGCGGCATCCAGCCCCCGGTCATTATTGGAGTAGTGATAGCCGCGTCGTTCGTCGTCGAGATCGACCGTCGATCCCGCGGAATGATTGCCGCAACCCAACTACTCGTGACCCTGGCTCTGGGAGTGGGCGCCTGGCTGGCGCACAGCGCACTGGGCCCCGTCGAGGGATTCCTGCCGTCGCTGACCAGCGAGATCATCTCGAGCCTGTGCATCGCCGCGATCGGGTCTGGGGTCATGCTGGCCCTGCCGGTGAGCAGGATGCCTGGCCGCCTCATCTTCGAATGGTCGCCGGTCGCGTGGGTCGCTGTCGCTCTCGTCACGGCAACCCTCGCCGGCGTGATCGTCGCGGGCGGAGCCACCTTCCCCGTGCCGTGGCTGGTCGGGCTCTCGCTCGCGTTCGCGGCAGTCTGTCTCGCGCTCTGGGCGTGGATCCGGCTGATCGAGCCGTCATTCGAGCCCCGCCGCGCAGTCGTCGCAGACCGACGAATCTAGGACGCGTCTGCCACGGTCCGTCCCGCAACCGTCCGAAACGACGGAGATTCGCCCACCGTGGTCTCGGGCCGGTCGACGGGGCCGCGTATCGGCGTCGAACAATCCGTCATTTCGGACGCAGGAGCCGTCATTTCGGACGCGGGCGCCAGAGGCACGAGCCCCAAGTGTCAGCCACCGGGCGGGCGCTCAGGCCACCACGTCACGGCGCAGGCAGCTGATCAGGTCGGCGGTTTCGCCCTCGCGATCGGCCCAGTCGGACGCCCCCAGAGGCAGCGAACGGCTGAACAGCGGGTAGTTGACAGTGATGCGCACGTCGGCGAGCGAGTCTCCCGTCGGCTCGGAATCCGTTGCTTCCGACTCGAGGCTAAAGCTGCTGAGTGCACGGCGCGCAGTCACGGTCACCTCGAGCGGGGTGGCCCCCGTGCTCGGGTCGCCAGCGAAGTTCGCGTACGCCACGATGTCGTCGGTGAACGCGACCACCGCCACCGAACCCGGGTTCGGCCCACGCGGAGGCACATATTTAGCGGAAAAGTAGCGGATCGCCTCGTCGCCGGTGGCCAGGATGAGGTCGGTCAGCAGTTGTGAGTACCAGGCGGGAACCCCGTCGACGGTTCCATCACGCCAACTGAGTTCAGACCGGAACCGGTTCTCGAACCACTGCCGCTGGTTGTTCATGCCTGTTGCTTTCATCGTTATCGTCTCCCCCGAGATCGTATCGAGTGTCGCTGTGAATGGGCGCTGTGAGCGGGGGCTGTGACTGGGGACTGCGACTGCACGCTCTCAGTGTTGAGGATTCCTATTCGAGACGTGAGCATCCACAACACAGGAGCGCGCGCCCCCGAATTCCGCCGCCGAGCGGCGCCCCCGCCGGCGCTACTCGCGTTACTTGCCCGCGGCGGGCGTACGGTTCTCGGCCGACACCATCCACGCAAACTGCTCGAGTCGTTCGATCACGCCGTGCAGGATGTCGGCGCTGGTCGGATCCTCATCGTCGACCTCGTCGTGAACCTCGCGGATCGTCGCGACGGTCGCCTCGAGACGCACCGTCACCAGGTCGACGGTGTCGGAGGTATCGATCTCGCCGTTCGGATAGGCCGGGAGGGTCGTGGTCGCGGCGACGGTGTCGCTTCGACCATCCGGAATCCCATGCAGTGCACGCATTCGTTCCGCTACCGCATCGCTGAAGGTGCGCGCATCGTCGATGATCTCGTCGAGGATGCGGTGAGTGTCCCGAAAGTTGCGGCCGACGACGTTCCAATGCGCCTGCTTACCCTGGATCTGAAGCTCAAGCAGGTCTATCAGCACCTTCTGCAGGTTTTCGGTCAGCGTCTTTGACGCCGTGAAACCGTGCTCGGAATTTTGTCGGCGGGTCACCCTTGCACCAGATGCAGCGGCGGCCTTGGTGTCGTGCGCAGTGGTCGTTGTCATTTCCTCAGGCTAGAACGCGAGCGGTCATCCGGACAGGGGGTCGACGGCCGCTCCCGGTAGTGCTAGGGCTGCGCTGCGTCCTGTGCTACCGGGGCTGGCCGATGATCAGCGATCGGCTGGCGACGGCCTCGGCGACATCCTGCAGCGTCCTGTTGCTGGCCCTGGCGAAGCTGCGCATCCGGTTGAACGCCTCATCCATGCTGATGGATTCGCTCTGCGACAGGACGCCCTTGGCCTGCTCGATGAATATTCGGCTGGTCAGGGCGCGATTGAGCTGAGCGGTGATGATCTCACTCTCCCGAAGCAGCCTTTCCTGGAGAATCGCAATTGTGGCGGCATCGGCGAGTGACTGGATGGCGCCGGCATCGACATCAGTGAGAGAGCCCTGGGAGCTTCCGAGGAGGTTCAGCGTGCCGATGATCTTCCCACGAAGCCTCATCGGGGCCGCGTAAACGGAGCGAAATCCCTGAGCGAGGGCCTCACCACGAAACTCCGGCCAGCGAACCCCCTCGACGTCGATGTCGTTCACGACCACGGCGGCACCGAATTCGAAGCACTCGATGCAGGGGCCGGCACCCGCATTCAGTTGCATGACCTCCACGAGTTCGGCTCGTTCGCTCGTCGACGACACCAACTCGAGTCGACCCGAGTCATCGGCCAGCATGAGACCGCCGGCCTGCACGTCGAAGATCCGAACGCATTCGTCGATCAGGGTGTGGAGAAAGTCGACGAGATCGAAGTCTTCGGTCAGGGTGTCTGCGAGCTTCACGAAGGCGGCGCCAAGGAGGGCCTCGCGCGATACCTCGCTCATTGCGATGCTCCCACTGGACTCTCCCCTACCTGTCGGATCATTCTCTTACCTCTCGGACACCACGGGCGGTTGCAAGATTTGACTGCTCACTCAGGAATATCACGAAAGTCGAGTTGACGGGTGACGACATTCCTTGCGACCTCCTCGAGGGTCTGATTTGCCGTGAAGGCGTGAGACTTGAGGCGGATCAGCGCCTCTGTTGCCGTGGTGTTGAGTTGCACAAGAATCATCCCGGTGGCCTGCTGCACCTCGCGACGCATCTCGGGCGCGATAGCGGTGGGCATCGCCCATTCTCGGCCGGCTGCGACGGTGGCGCGCATCACCGCCTGCGCGGCCGCGACCGCCGCGAGCGTCCGGGCGGTTTCCGTCTGCGCACTGGTGAAGTTTCCCGCCGTGTGCCGATACATGTCGGCCACGCCCACGACTGCGGCACCAAGGATGAGGGGGAACACGAAGAGTGCTCCGACGCCGAGTCGTGACACCGCCTCGCCAAAAATCGGCCAGCGGGCGTTACTGTCGTCGGCAAGGTTCGGGATGATCGTGGCCCGCCCGGTGCGAACCACCTCCCAGCGCGGCCCCTCCCCCAGCGCAAACTGCAGTTCATCGATGCGAGCCGCCGTATCGTCACTCGCACACACCGTGGAGGACTCTCGACCAGCCCCCACGACCGAGACAGAAATGCCCGTAATGGGGAGAGAGTGAAGAAAGGGAAAGCACAGTGCGCTGTGTCGAGGTGGCGGCGCCTCACCGGAACGATGGTTCAGCGTGACCACACCCTCTGCCGTGAACGGCGATCAGGAGTGCACCCACGACCGAGATGAGCCCCGTCCGCATCGGAAACCACACAATGCGAGCACCCCTCAACCTAGACCCGATCGGGTGCCAGCGCCATACAGAGCCGCAAGGCGCCCGAACCTACCGTGACGCTGAGCGGCTGCCCGTCCAGAGTCAGTCGTCGGAAGGGTCGGGAATGTCGAGCGCCTCCTCGGCAGACATACCGAGCGCGGAGGAGGCAGGCGGCCGACTTCTCGGGGCGTGCACGACGCGACTCTGCTCAAGAAAGACCTGGGGCGGGAGGCCGGCGTCAGACTGCTTGATCGACGAGATCCAGATTGCTTCGGGATGAAGATCCTCCCCCGAGCGCACATCCTCGGCCGTGCGCAGCTTCGCGACATCAAGAATGATCGTGCTGAAACCCACCTTGACCACGATGTCGGCGATACACAACACGACCTGGATGGTGGTCGTCCATTCCCCGCCAAAGGTGAATACCTGGATGATGGCGATGATCGGGTACACCACCCATCCGGAGAGGAGCAGGATCGTCGCGTTGGTGATCAGCCTGCCGGCCTCGGGGGTGAGGCCCGGAATCGATGCCTTGACGGCCCGGATGAGCACGACGTTGGTGAGGGCCCAGAAGACAATACTCACGCCAAACCAGGCGAGAGTGGCGCCCGGGTTCGTGCCGCCGTCGACGACGATGCCCCCCAGGAAGCCGGTGAAAATCATGCCGAAGGCGAGCCCGATAGCTGTGAATAGCGCTCGCTTGGAGGCAACCCCGATCAGTGTCGTTACGGCGAGCAGTTCGGCGCACAACAGGGGAACGGTGAGTGACCAATCGACGTACCTGAGGGAGAAGGTGTTCACGGCGAACTCATTGGGCGACCACCCGGCGGAGGTCGAATCGTATCCGACCACGAACGCGATGAGCAGGAACAGATAGGACAGCGACGCGGTACCCAGCACTGCCAGTCTCGCGACGGTGGCCGAACGGTAGCGCGCCCCGACCTCGCCTCGGGTGGCGATAGCGCGCACGAAGCCTGCGCCCAGCACCAGGAACGCGAGCCCCAGGAAGTAGAGGATCAGCTGGTGACCTGACTCGGTGAGAGGCGCCTCCCACGGGGCCGGCAGCATGGCCACGGTGTCTACGAGCGCGATGGCGTTGCCTCGGTGGACGACTCAGGCTCGACCGTGAAAACCAAACCGCCGGGATTATTGGATGATGCGGCGAGCACCTCGATCCACTCCCTATTGATGACGGGCGGCCTGCTACCGAAATAGCGGAAGAAGAGTGTGGAACTGGGGTCGAGCCAGATGGCGCTGCGGCCGCTGCCCGCGCCGGGCGCACTGGTCCAGGAGAAGATAAACCCTTCTCGGCGGCGCAGTTTTGCCGTGATGACGATCTGGAGGTGTGCGAGCGCACGATCGTCGAAAGCAATCTCTGTGCCAGAAGTTCCGTATAGCAGCGTTCCCATGAAACCCCTTTCCTCTGCTCCGATTTTGTGCTTTCCAGGGTCTGGGGAAAGGCCAATTTTTACCAGCATAGCGCTCGCGGCAAGCGCTTCTACCCCAGTAAAGGGTGTGCTAGACCAGCGGGGAGAAGCGCCTCAACCTCAGGCTGTTCGTGACCACGAAGACCGACGACAGCGCCATGGCGGCTCCGGCAACCAACGGACCCAAGAGCCCCAGCATGGCTAGCGGAATTGCGGCGACGTTGTAGGCGAATGCCCAGAACAGGTTTCCCTTAATGGTGCCCAGGGTCCGGCGGGCCAGCCTTATCGCATCCGCCACCACCAGCAGGTCTCCGCTGACGACCGTAATGTCGCTGGCGGCCATCGCGGCATCCGTTCCGCCCCCCATGGCGATGCCGAGGTCAGCCGCGGCCAGTGCCGCGGCGTCATTCACGCCGTCCCCCACCATGGCCACGATCCTGCCCTCCGACTGCAGTCGCGTGATCAGCTCAAGCTTGCCCTGCGGTGTTACTGCCGCGTGCACCTCGTCGATATGCACGGCTGCAGCGACGAGAGCGGCCGCCCCCGCGTTATCGCCCGTGAGCAGCACCGGTCGCAATCCGAGGGCGACGAAGCGCCCGATCGCCTGCGCGCTGCTGGGCTTGACCGTATCGCCCACCGCGATAGTGCCGCGAAGTCGCCCATCCCATGCCACGGCGATGACGGTGGCGCCCTCGGCCTCGGCTGCGGCGATCGCTGCCGACGCGGCATCCGGAATCGCCATCGCCCATTCGGTGGCGAGCCATGACGACCGACCCGCCATGACCAGTCGCCCGTCAACGATGGCCTGCACGCCCTGGCCCGGGTGCGCCAGGAACGATTCTGCCGAAGAGATCGAGAGGCCTGTGGATGCCGCATGCTCAACGATGGCGCGTGCCACAGGATGCTCCGACCCATGTTCGACCGCCGCGGCGACGCCCAGGAGCTGGGCGGTCGGGGTTTCGTCGAGGGACGTCACGGCCGACACACTCATGCGACCGGTGGTGACCGTTCCGGTCTTGTCGAGCACGATGGTGTCGACGGCGCGGGTCTGCTCGAGCACCTGCGGGCCGCTGATGATGATACCCAGTTGCGAGCCACGACCGGTACCCACGAGCAGTGCCGTGGGGGTGGCGAGCCCCAGGGCGCACGGGCAGGCGATGATCAGCGTGGCAACGGCGGCGGTGAAGGCGAGCTCGACCGAACCGTTGATCAGCACCCAGGCCGCAAAAGTGACCAGAGCCAGACCGATGACGATCGGAACGAACACCCCAGACACCCGGTCGGCGAGTCGCTGCGCCTCGGCCTTGCCGTTCTGCGCGTCTTCGACCAACCGCCCGATGCGGGCGAGCTCCGTATCGGCACCGACCCGGGTGATCTCGACCACGAGTCGACCGCCGACATTGATCGTCGCC
This sequence comes from Salinibacterium sp., assembly GCF_031364185.1. Taxonomy (NCBI): domain Bacteria; kingdom Bacillati; phylum Actinomycetota; class Actinomycetes; order Micrococcales; family Microbacteriaceae; genus Salinibacterium; species Salinibacterium sp. The sequence continues at coordinate 40,219 of NZ_JANLVV010000221.1, forward strand.
CCCACGACGCGGTCGCCGGCACCGACCTCGACCGGCACAGACTCGCCAGTGAGCATGCTGAAGTCGACCGCCGATGATCCCTCGACGACGAGCCCGTCGCTGGCGATCTTCTCGCCCGGGCGCACCACGATAACGTCGCCGGGCGCGAGGGAGGCGACGCTGACACTCGACTCCACGCCGCCCTTCAGCGCCGTGGCATCCTGAGCGCCAAGCTCGAGCAGCGCACGCAGGGCCGCCCCCGACTGCTTCTTCGCGCGCGCCTCGATGTATCGACCACCAAGGATGAACACGGTCACCGCGGCGGCGACCTCAAGGTAGATCTCGCTCGCACCGCCATGCGCACTGGCGAAGAACGTAAAACTCATGTGCATGCCCGGCATCCCGGCCGTGCCGAAGAACAGTGCGTACAGCGACCAGCCAAACGCGGCAATCACACCGACGCTCACCAGGGTGTCCATCGTGGCCCCACCGTGACGCGCATTCACGGCCGCAGCGCGGTGAAATGGCCACGCGCCCCACACCACGACGGGCGCGGCAAGGGTGAGCGCGAGCCACTGCCAGTGGGTGAACTGGATGGCGGGAATCATCGACAGCAGCACGACGGGCGCGGCAAGCGTTGCCGAGACGACCAGCCGGTGCCTGAGCGCTACGACCTCACGGTCGACGGGGAGTTCTGCGTCCTGCCGGACACGCACCGGTGCGGGCAGGGTGGCGCTGTATCCCGCCGACTCGACCGCGGCGATCAGTGCCGTGGTGTCGACGCCGTCGGAGCGCACACTGGCCTTCTCGGTGGCGTAGTTGACGGTGGCGGTGACGCCCTCGATGCGGTTCAGCTTGCGCTCAATCCGGTTCGCGCACGAGGCGCAGGTCATGCCCCCGATCTCAAGACTGACGACGCTGGCGGCCATCGGCTAGGCCTGCGCCACGGCGTATCCGGCCTCGGCGATGGCAGCCCGGATGTCGTCACTGGTGACAGGAGCATCGCTTACCACGTCGACCCGGGAGACTCCGCCGACGTGCAGGTCAACGGCCACGCTGGTGACTCCGGCGACGGAGGACACCTCCTCGGTGACGCTCGAAACGCAGTGGGCACAGGTCATTCCTTCGACGAGGTACGTGGTGGTAGTCATTGGTCTTCTTTCGTGTTGTCGGTTTCTAGGAGCGGACGAGCCTGGCGATGGCGGCCGAAGCCTCGCGCAGTTTCTCCTGCGCGACCTCACCACCCTCGGCCGTGGCCTGGGCGACGCAGTGGCTGAGGTGGTCCTCGAGCAGCGACAGGGCCACCGTCTCAAGGGCCTTGGTGGCGGCAGAGACCTGGGTGAGAATATCGATGCAGTAGGTGTCGTCTTCGACCATCCTGTGGATGCCCCGCACCTGGCCTTCGGCGCGACGAAGCCGCTTCAGCAGATCCTCTTTATTGTCGACGTAGCCGATCACGGTACTCCTGCCCTGGAGGCGCCAGCCGGGCATCCTCTCACACCTTAGTATACCCCCTAGGGGTATAAAGCGCGTGAGCCCATCGACACGGATCCACGAGGGGGAATTTCCCTCGCCAGGAAGGGTTCACACTAGTGATGTCACACTGGAGAGGAGGCAACCGTTGACGATGAACACCGGCGCTCCCGAGACGGCGTTGACCGAGGCCGAGGTCACGGCGATTCGTGCGGACTTTCCGATTCTTACGACCAGGGTGAACGGGCATCCACTGGTCTATCTCGACTCTGCCGCCACCTCGCAGAAACCGCGAATGGTGCTGGATGCCGAGCGCGACTTCACCGAGAACCGCAACTCGGCCGTGCATCGCGGTGCGCACACGCTCGCAGCCGAGGCCACCGAGGAGTTCGAGGCCGCCCGCGCCACGGTCGCCCGTTTCGTTGGAGTCGACGCCGACGAGATCGTGTGGACCTCCAACGCGACGGAGGGGCTGAATCTCGTCGCGTATGCGCTCTCGAACGCGACGTTTGCCGTCGATGATCGCCTGCGGCTCTCCCCCGGCGACGAGATCGTGGTCACCGAGCAGGAGCATCACGCCAACCTTGTGCCGTGGCAGCAACTGGCCCTGCGCACGGGCGCGACCCTGCGATTCATCCCGGTCGACGACAAGGGTGCGCTGCGGATCGACCTGCTTGATGAGGTCATCACCGAACGCGCCCGGGTGGTTGCGTTCACGCACGTCTCCAACGTGCTGGGCGTCATTAATCCGGTCGGCGAGATCGTCGCCAGGGCCAAGCAGGTGGGGGCCATCACGGTGCTCGACGCCTGCCAGTCCGCTCCTCATCTTCCGCTCGCTCTGCGCGCGCTCGACGTCGACTTCGCGGTGTTCTCCGGTCATAAGTTGCTCGCCCCCACCGGAATCGGAGTGCTGTATGGGCGCAGCGCTGTGCTGAACGCCCTGCCGCCCTTCATCACCGGCGGTTCGATGATCACCACGGTCACCATGGAGTCCGCGGAATTCCTGCCGCCCCCGCAACGCTTCGAAGCCGGCACCCAGCGCGTCTCGCAGGGCATCGCGCTGGCCGCCGCACTCGACTACCTGGGTGCGATCGGCATGGGCCGCGTCGCCGCGCACGGACGCCAGGTCAGCCACCGGCTGCTCGACGGACTGGCGACGATCGAGGGCGTACGGGTATTGGGTGCGGCGGGCGACCGCATCGGCCTGGCCAGCTTCGACGTCGCCGGCATCCACGCTCATGATGTCGGCCAGTTTCTGGATGACCGTGGCATCGCCGTGCGCGTCGGCCACCATTGCGCACAGCCGCTGCACCGGCGGCTCGGGCTCACCGCGACCACTCGCGCCAGCGGATCCATCTACACCACCGACGCTGAGATCGACCTGTTCCTGCAGGCGGTCGCCGATGCCAGGTCGTTCTTCGGGGTGGCCCAGTGAATGGGGTGGCCCGGTGAGTTCTGAGCAGCTCAACGGCCTCTACCAGCAACTGATCCTCGATCACTCGAAAAGCCCGCACGGCAGGGTCACGCTCGAGCACCCCACGGCGAGTTCGCACCAGCTGAACCCGACCTGTGGTGATGAGATCACCCTGTCGATCCAGGTGGATGCCGGCACCATCGCCCACGTCGGCTGGGAGGGTCACGGCTGCACCATCTCGCAGTCGTCCGCATCGCTGCTGTCGAGCCTGGTCGAAGGCCGCGAGGTGGACGACACCCGCCTGCTGCTCGAGGAGTTTCGCACCGCGCTGCGATCGCGCGGGGCAATCGAGCTTGACGAGGAACGTTTCGGGGATGCGATCGCGCTCAACGGCGTCTCGCGCTATGTCGCCAGGGTCAAGTGCGCGATGCTCGCCTGGGTTGCGCTGGAGCATGCCCTCGCCGACACCGGAGACAACAGCTCCCCCCGCGGCGGGAGTTAATCCCGGATGGCGGGAGTCGTAAATCCCGCGGCGGGAGTTAGTCCCGGATGGCGGGAGTCGGAAATCCCGCCAACCGGCACGAACACCCGCCACAGCGCTGCGTGCGCAGGACTCGATTTCCCGGAAACCGGCCGCTGCACAGCAGTTCCCGCTGCGGCGGTTCAAGGAAGACCGAAGAGTTCAGCGCAGAAGCGACTCCCAGGGCGCCCTCGGGACGATGCCCCCAGCCCGACCGGCGAGCGCGTTGTCCACCGTCACAAACGCGTCGGCCTGCAGCTGGGCGACGGCAAGGTACTCGGCGTCTCGAATGCCTGGCCAGTCGAGCTTCTCCGCGATCTTCCACGCCGTGGCGCGGGAAACCCGGTCACCCAGAAGCCGGATGCGCATTGTCGTGATGCGATCCAGCATCTCCAGTGCCTCTTTTCGGTCCAGGTTGCCCGCACGCACCTGGCCATAGAGGATCGAGAGCGCCTCGGAGCGCAACAGGCTTGGCGCGACGAGCTGGTGGGCTTCGGCGACAGTGACCGATTCCCTGGCGAGTTGAATGGCGGTGGGTGCGCCGATGGCAAATCGAGTCATGCGTCGAGTATGCCGCCTACTACCGTCGACGACCGAGATCGCCGTCTGATCGTCGATCGCATATGCCTGCCCGGGAATATTCGTCGCCCAGCGTCGCGCTGCCTCCGTTCAGTTCTGCGACCAGCCGGAATATTTCAGGTGCGGGAAGATGGCAGAGGTACGCAGCGTCGCCCCCGCCGACGAGGAGGATGTCTGCGTCACTGACCCATTGCACCCAGCGTTCCCCGGGGATCGTCGGCAGCGCCGCGACGCCGTCGGACGAACAGGGAGCGGCATTCGCCGAGCGGCTTCGCCAGCAATCCTATGAGCGCAGCTCGAACCGGCTGATGCTTAGAGTGCGGCGCCTTCACCGTCATCAAACGGCGCCACCGGTGAGCTGCGTCATCCACCGGTCGACCTCGCGCTGGCTCCGCAGGCGCACCACTGTCAGGTGTGGATGACTCGACTGGGCATCCGGCACCATCCACCTGAGCGTGTTCCGGGTGTGGATCGCCCACCGGATGACGTGATCGGGATCGGAGAAGAAGTCGAGCAGCGGCCCCTCGCGGTTACCGTTCCAGAGCTGCGCATTGCTGCGTCGTCGACGGATCGTGCGGGCCGTCACCCGATAGAGAGACACGCGGGTCGGCAGGTCGAGCCAGACCAGGGTGTCTGCGCGAGCGGCAATCGCCTCTCTCGCGGTGGGATATTGCCACTCAACGACCCAGGATAGTCCTGCTGTCACGGCGTCGACATCGGTCTCGAAGGTGGGCCGCCGCGTCCACCCCTCGCCATGGAACAGGCCGTCGATTTCGGTGTGGGGAATGCCTGTGGCGGCGGTGATCCGTCTCGCTAGGGTCGTCTTGCCTGCCCCGGTGATGCCCGCAACAGCGATGCGCCTGGGCGACCAGGTGACGAGATCATCGGCGCCGAGCATCCGGCAATCGTACCGGTGCCAGTGCCGGCGTCGATATAGCTCGCTATAGCGTGACCAACGCCATCGGCACTCCGGACGTATCCGCCCAGTGGATGCGCGTAAACCCCGCAGGCTTTCCCGTCAACTCATCCGTGAGCTCGCCAACCAGTTCGTCGAGATCGCGGCGGCTGGTTCCCGCGATGTGGAGCCACACAGACTCTGAGTCCCACTCGACCAGGAACGACCCGATCGGGGGGATCAGCACCACGCGCTGCGAGGCCGACACCCTGATCGTTCGATAGCGGTGCAGTCGGTAGCGAAGCGCGTCCAGAGCCCCGACATCTGTGACGTGCACGGACCCGGTCATCGACAACATGACTTCTATGATCATCGGCCCAGTGGAACCCTCGATGAACTCCTGACGATATTCAGGAGAAGTTCTCACTCCTCGGGTATGCGCCCGAACCCTCGACATGTTCACGGTGTCTACATATACTGGACCGAGTCGCGGCACTACGGTGTCGCCGCGATTGTCGGCTGTGGCTGCGACTATCAGGCCCAGCGATGCCCCCTTGGGATGGCGATTGCGCCGACGGGAAAGGACCACTAATGGCCAGCGCCAAGGAGTCATCCATGTCAACTACTCCGCCCGCTGCAGATCCAGAATCCCGGCAACCCCCGCCCGGCGGCGCGAGAACCTTTGCGCAGGTGCTGGTCAACACCGCGGTCGCGAACGTCACCACGAGCTTCCTTTGGTTTGCCCTGACGTTCTGGGTCTATCTCGAGACGCGCTCGGTGCTCGCGACCGGCATTATCGGGGGCACGTACATGCTGCTCGTTGCGGTGTTCTCGATGGCGTTCGGCACCATTGTCGACCGGCATCGCAAGCATCTCGTCATGGTATTCGCGGGGGTGATCACCCTGCTGGCCTTTGCGCTCAGTGGCGCGATCTACCTCGTATTCCCCGAGTCGGCCCTGCTCAACCTCGGCTCGCCGGTGTTCTGGCTGTTCGGTGGCATCATCCTCTTCGGGGCGGTCATCGAAAACATGCGCAACATTGCGCTGTCGACCACCGTGACTCTGCTCATCCCCAGCGAGCGGCACGCGAATGCTAACGGACTTGTGGGCACCGTCCAGGGTCTCGCCTTTATGGTGACGAGTGTGTTCAGCGGCCTGTCGATCGGGCTACTGGGCATGGGGTGGACGCTCGTTATCGCGATAGCCCTCTCCGCAGCGGCGCTGATGCATCTCCTGTTCCTGCGCATCCCTGAGGATCAGCCCGATCAGGATGGGGAGCGTCGACCACTCATCGACCTGCGAGGAAGCATCACGGCAGTGCGCGCGGCGTCGGGCCTCTTCGCGCTCATCATCTTCTCGACGTTCAACAACTTCATCGGTGGCGTGTACATGGCCCTCATGGACCCGTACGGTCTGGAACTCTTCCCGGTCGAATTATGGGGCATCGTTCTCGGTGTGACGTCAACCGGATTCATCATCGGCGGCCTTGTGATTGCGAAGTTAGGGCTTGGCCGCAATCCGATCCGCACCATGCTTTTGCTCGTCATACTCATGGGCGTGCTCGGGGCGCTGTTCACCATCCGGGAGTGGTGGTGGCTGTACGCGGTGGGCATTTGGCTCTACATGATGCTCATTCCGGCGGTCGAGGCAGCCGAGCAGACCGTCATTCAGAAGGTCGTACCGTTCCGCACGCAGGGACGGGTGTTCGGGTTTGCTGCCGCATTCGAGTCTGCGGCGGCACCGATCACGGCGTTCCTCATCGCGCCGATTGCGGAGTTCATCATCATCCCGTACATGAACTCCGACGCTGGGCAATCCAGCCTCGGCTGGCTACTGGGCGACGGAGTGGCGCGGGGAATCGCGCTCGTGTTCCTAGTCGCGGGCGTGATGATGGTGCTCGCGGCCGTTGGCGCATTCTTCACCAGGTCGTACCGTCGCTTCTCCGCCCAGTACGCCAGCCAGGACGAGTCGGTGGCGATAGACGAGCCCGACGGCGAGAGGGAGGACGCACAGCTTCATCGCTGATGAGGCGAACTGCCGCAGAGCCACCGCAGAGCCACCGCAGAGACGCCGGTCAGCGCCGGCCTAGATCGCCACCCATGACGGCACTCTGTTAACTCCAGCCCGCGGCATAGCGAACAGTGACCGCCACATCGCGCGGGCTCATAAACGTCGAATCCAGAAGGAGGTGCTCAACGGCGTTGATTCTCAGGATCTCGCCGAGTTCGTCGGCCCGCCAGATGCCACGCCAGCCCACTCGCGTCTGCCCGCCCACTCAAGTCTGCCCGCCCACTCGAGTCTGCCCGGTGACGTCGCACGAGCCTCTCCGCCACGACCTCCTTGCTCGCGACCAGACGGCAGATGAACATTCGCTCCACACCGAGAGCCTCACGGTAACGGGCGACCTCGGCGCGCTTCTCAATAACGCCCGCCATGATGAAGCGGACGGCCCCCGCGCGCCGGTAATTCACCACCACGCTGCGAAGGTTGGCTAGCGCAAGCTCGTGATTGAACCGGTCGCCCTCGGGCGCTGGGCTGAGTCGACGAATGTCGTCAAGGTCGATGACCGCATGCACGGAAGTCTCGCTGGCACTCAGGGCAGCGGCAAGAGTCGACTTTCCGACACCAACAGTGCCGTTCAGGAAAATCGCGTCTTGTTGTATCGATGCCGCTGGCCTATGGATGCCGCTGGCTCGATCACTCTCGTTCATTGAGGTCTACTCTCCCCAGTACAACTGCCCGATGTCTCAGAGTTCTAGTGTGCCCCGTCAGGCACTGGGAGCCCCGCTGGCACGGCGGGATCCTGTTGCATCACGTGCTCACTCCGGGGCATGAAGGATGGGGGGGAGTCGGTGCGCCCTGCTAGCAACGTATGGCACAGTGCCATACGTTGCCGGGATCACACCCCTTTCACCGAGGGAATGCAAAGTCGACGCCATCATGCCGCGAGCGGACCATTTGCTACCGTGCCCGGCAGGGGCTCGGCGCAGCACCCGGGCGGGCAAGCCGGAGTCGCCACGCCCCGATAGGGACTCGACTCCCCTGTGTCGCGGGCGGCGCACTTCCACCGTGCCCCGGCAGGGACTCGAACCCTGACTGGGACGATTTTAAGTCGTCTGCCTCTGCCGATTGGGCTACCGGGGCGGACGCGGCGCCGCAACGATGATGCTACCGCGCGGCCGCACCCGTCACTTCTTGACGGCCACAGCCTTAGCCCTGGCGGGCGCTTTTGTCGCGACCTTTGCGGGGGCGGGGGCTGCAGCGGCAGCGGCAGCAATGACAGGCTCGGCTGCGGGCTTCGGGCGGGCGGCGAACTCCTCGAACGCAGCGCGCGGTACGGCGCGCGCACCGAGTTCGACCTGGTCACGACCGAGAATGAAGCCCAGAAACCAGTTGCCGAAAACGCGGATCTTGCGCTCCCACATCGGGATCGCCAGCCCGTGGTACCCACGGTGCATGAACCATGCGGGCAACCCCTTCACGGCGAAATTCCCTGCCTGGAACACGCCATTACCCAAGCCAAGACCGGCGACAGCGCCCGCGTTCTTGTGAAAATAATCTTTTGGCGACTCGTCGCGCAGCACCGACACGATGTTCTTCGCCATGAGTTTGCCCTGACGGACTGCGTGCTGGGCGTTCGGAACGCAGAAACCTGCGACGCCTCCATCGGTCAGATCGGGCACGGCACTGACATCGCCCGCACCCCAGGCACCGTCGACCACACCATCGTCATTGATGACGCGCATGTCGGCCTGCACGCGCAGGCGACCGCGCTCCTCGAGCGGCAGGTCGGTGTTGCGCAGCACCGGGTTGGCCATGATGCCAGCCGTCCAGACGATGGTGTCGCTCTCAAAAGTTTCGCCGGTTGACAGCTCGATGTGCCCGCCGACGGCCGACGACAGCTGTGTGTCGAGGTGGATCTTCGCGCCGCGCTCGGCGAGATCCTTGATCACCCAAAGGCTCGTCTTCAGCGATACCTCGGGCATGATGCGGCCCATCGCCTCGATGAGGTGGAAGTGCGTGTCATCGAAGCTGAGCGTCGGGTAAAGCGGAAGCAGCGACGACGCGAGGCTGCGCATCTCGGCGAACGTTTCGATGCCCGCAAACCCCCCGCCAATGACCACGAAGGTCAGCAGTCGGTCGCGCTCCGGGCCTGCCGGCATATTGGACGCCCGGTCAAAGTTGGTAAGGAGGCGATCGCGCACCGCGATGGCTTCCTCGATCCACTTCATGCCGATGGCCTCGTCAGCCACCCCCGGGATCGGGAACGTGCGAGACACGGAACCGGCCGTCACCACGACAACGTCGTAGTCGATCTCCCACGACTCACCCATCTCTGGGGTGATTGTGGCGGTCTTCGTGGCGTGGTCGATGTTCGTGACTTTCGCTGTGATGATGTTGGTCTTCTTCAAGTGACGACGGTGGGGCACCACGGCGTGGCGAGGCTCAATGGTGCCGGCCGCCACCTCGGGCAGGAACGGCTGGTACGTCATGTACGGCAGCGGGTCAACCATCGTCACCTCAGCTTCGCCGCGGCGCAGCCACTTCTCGAGCTTGCGAGCGGTATAGAAGCCGGCATAGCCGCCGCCGACGATCAGAATTTTAGGCACGAGTGGTGGTCTCCTGGAGGAAAAGTTCTGGATCAAAGTTTGACCCCAATTCTAACCGGTCTGACGCACAGCTCTGACCCGCTTGACACCGACCACAATGACCACACCGAAAGCACCGATGAAAAAAACAAGAACGGCGAGCGGGATACCGACGTTGCGCAGCAGCGACACCGTCGGCAGGATCGTGCCAAGCGGAGTTTGGGGGCCCGCCGCATCGGCCGAACCCGGAGTGGGAGTGCTGGTCGGCGGCGCGCTGGGCGCGCTCGTGGGTGCGGGCGTGGGTGACTGGATGGATTCCGCCCGCCTGTGCACGGTGATCCACTCGGCAAGGCTGCCCATCGGATTTTCCGAGACGCGCGGAACGGATGCCTCGACCGCCGCCTGAGCGTCGATTAGCCCGAAACCGTAGATAGGGTCGGCTCCGGGCGCCCCCGTGTCGCGCGCAGTTTTCACAATGCGGTTGATGATGTTGTTTGCATCAAGCCCCGGATGCGCGGCGCGCACAAGCGCGACGATGCCGGCCACAATCGGAGTGGCGCCGCTGGTGCCGCTCCACTTCACGTACCGGCCGCCGGGAACAACCCCCACGAGCTGCTCGCTCGGCGCCGCCACGGCGATGGTGATTCCCTGCGATGACGCGTCGAAGCTGGCCCGGCCGCTGATGTCAACGCCACCCACGGTCAGCACGCCCGGCATGGTGGCCGGCGCGCCCACCTCTGTCGTACCGCTGCCCCGGTTGCCCGCCGCCGCGACGATCACCACGTCGTTGTCCGCGGCATACGAAAATGCGTCGTCCCAGCTCTCGGGCCAGTCACGGGTGTTACGTGTCAGCGACATGTTGATCACGTCGGCACCCTCATCCACCGCGAACCGCACGGCCGCCGCGATCTGGTCGTCAGAGTTCGACTCGCCCTCACCAAACCCGATCGAGATTGCGAGAATGGATGCCGCCGGCGCCGACCCAATGACGCCATCCGTTGCGTTCGTACCCCGGCCGGCGGCAAGCGACGCGACCATGGTTCCATGTTCGGGGCCGTCGGCGCCGACCGGTTTTTGGCCGTTCGACGAACCGAGACCCGAGAAGTCTGCTCCCCCGACCACCGCGCCCGCGAGTTCCGCAACGCTGCCATCAACACCGGTGTCGATGATGGCGATCGTCACGCCGTCGCCACGAGTGGTGGCCCAGGCCGCGCGGATCCCATAGGTGTCAAGCCAATACTCGTCGTCGCGCACCGGGTCGGCAGTGGCGGCCGTGCCGGTGAAGATGGTGGATGCCACGACCAGTGTCGCCGCCACCGCCGTCGTAGCCCAGCGCCTGCTCACGAGTAGTCCGCACATTCGCAGACCGTCGGGCTCCAGCCGGAGCGCTCAAGCGCGAGGTCACCGATCGGGTTCACCCCTGGGCCAGCGGCCAGCGCGTGTCCGACCAGCGCGTGCAGGCACTTCACGCGATCGGGCATCCCCCCGGCAGAGATACCGGCGATTTCGTCGACCACCGCGAAGCGCTCGCGATCGGCGAGATACGACATATGCGCCTCGCGGTATGCATCGTGCAGTTCGTCACCGGCCAGCAACTCGGCGAAGCCCGGCATCTCGCCGTCAGCCTCCAGGGTCGACACCGCCGCCGTGGCCGCCGGATGCGTGAGGTAGTAGAAGGTGGGAAACGGAGTGCCATCGGCCAGCCTCGGCGCGGTCGACACCACGGTGGGGGCGCCGCACACACAGCGTGCCGAAATCCCGACCACGTCGCGCGCGGGTCGGCCCAGCTGGAGGGAGACAATGCGTACATCCTCGCTCGTCACCGGGTCGAACGGCGGCCTCACGGGGTCACCGGCGGCACGCCTAGAGTCGGCGCGACGAGATCGGCGGGCGGAGCATCCGTCAGTCCCGCCGTGAAAATCGACGACAGCAGGGTGTTCGCCCAATCGACCTTCGTAGTCTGAATCTTGTCGCTGATGGGAAGTGCGCTGTTGCTCACGACCGCGCCGCCATCGCCGATGACGAGGTAGCTGACCTCGCCGGGGAACACATAAAAGAGCCGCTCGCGGGCCTGCGACTTGATATACGCAGGGTCGCCCCAGCGGGCAACATTCTTATCCAGCTCATCGACGGACTGTTGCGCGTCATCGACCGTCTGCTGCAACGCCGCGATCTGCTGGCGTTGCTCGATGAACACCCGCAGGTTGGGGGCAAGCACGATAACCGCAAGAATCAGCAGCGACAGCATGAGCACGGTGAAGCCCGAGAAGCGGATGGTGCGCAACCAGCGTTCGGGGGCACTCTCCTCGGGAAGCGAGACCGCCACTCGAGTCGTTCCGCTCCTGGCCATGGGTTAGAGCTTAAACGACGACACCGGCACAGCGGCGCCGCCACGGGGCCGAAATGACAACTGGGGGTACGGGACGCGCGGCCCTCAACCCTTGACCACGGCGGTGCGCACAGCCGCGGTCGAGGCGAACGGCTGCGCTCGAGGAGACGATGCCCCGTTACTTCCCGAACCTCGGGAAAGCACCGCGCCCCGCGTAAACCGCGGCGTCTCCGAGTTCCTCCTCGATGCGCAGCAGCTGGTTGTATTTCGCGACCCGGTCTGAGCGAGCCGGGGCGCCCGTCTTGATCTGGCCCGCATCCGTCGCCACAGCGAGGTCGGCGATCGTGGTGTCTTCGGTTTCGCCGGAACGGTGCGAGATGATCGCGGTGTATCCGGCGCGCTGGGCCATGGCCACGGCATCCAGCGTCTCGGTCAGAGTGCCGATCTGGTTCACCTTGACGAGAATCGAGTTGCCGACCTTCTCGTCGATTCCGCGCTTCAGGCGGGTCGGGTTGGTCACGAACAGGTCGTCCCCGACGATCTGCACCTTCTCGCCGAGCACGGAGGTGAGGTGCGCGTAGCCCTCCCAGTCGTCCTCGGCCAGCGGATCCTCGATGGTCGCCAGCGGATAGTCGCCAACGAGGCCCACCCAGAATTCGGTGAGCTGCTCGCCGGATAGTTGCTGCTTCTCGAAGGAGTACAGGTTGTCGGCGAAAAACTCGGTGGCCGCGACATCCAGGCCCAAACCAAAGTCCTTGCCCGGCTGGAAACCGGCCGAGGTGATCGCCTCGACGATGAAGTCCAGGGCCGCACGAGCGCCCGGCAGGTCGGGAGCGAAGCCACCCTCATCGCCGAGGCCGGTCGAATGGCCGTTCTTCTTCAGCAACGATTTCAGCGCGTGATAGACCTCGGTGCCCCAGCGCAAACCCTCGGCGAAGGTGTCGGCACCGAGAGGTACGACCATGAACTCCTGGATGTCGAGTGCGGTGTCAGCGTGCGCGCCACCGTTGATGATGTTCATCAGCGGCACCGGAAGAGTGTGCGCGTTCGGGCCGCCAAGGTAGCGGAACAGCGGAAGGTCGGCCGAATCTGCGGCTGCCTTCGCGACCGCGAGAGACACACCGAGCAGGGCGTTCGCGCCCAGTTTCTCCTTGTTATCGGTGCCGTCGAGGGCGATCATCTCGGCATCGACCAGGCGCTGGTCGGCGGCGTCGAAACCCTCAACGGCGGGGCCCAGCACATCGAGAACTGACTCGACGGCCTTCAGCACACCCTTGCCGCCGTAGCGGTTCGCGTCGCCATCGCGCAGCTCGTATGCCTCGAACGCACCAGTGGATGCCCCGGACGGAACGGCGGCGCGAGCCACGATCCCGTCTTCAAGAAGAACCTCGACCTCGATGGTCGGGTTTCCCCGAGAGTCAAGAATTTCGCGAGCGCCGACTGCCTCAATCAAAGCCACGATGGGTCTCCTTCAGAAATAGAATCTGCGGACGAACAGGTGGATGTCCGTTCAGAAGCCTACCCGTGCAGCCCTTCGGCCACCGTTCCCCGCCCGACCCACGCGAGCATGGTGTCATTGAAAAGCTCGGGCGCCTCGATGTTCCAGGCATGATGTAAGCCCCGGGCGCGCGCGGCACGCACATTGGGAATCGTGGCTTCGAGCATGCGATGCGAGTCGCGCGCGACCGAAGCGCTGTCTTTAGTTCCGACGACGACGAGGGTCGGAGCGGCAATAGCCTCGAGCAGGCTTGTCGGCGTGCCACGAGTGGCCTCCTCGAAGATCGACACGGCAGTGGATTTGTCAATGCCAAGACCCGTCGTCACGAACAGTTCTACCGAATCGGCGGGCAGCATGTATGCGCGGGCAAGGCCGCGCCAGAACCACTCCATATTCCAAAAACCGAGCATGGCCCGACCGAGAACTCGCTCCGTCAGCGACGGTCGAGTGGCCGTCGTGCTGGCGAGAAGGAGATCTTTCACGAGGGCCGGATGCCGTGCTGCCAGGTGGATGGCCACGCTCGAGCCCAGAGACAGACCCACGATGTGCGCTGGGCCCTCGACGACCTTCGAAACCTCATCAGCGGTGTCGGCGATCGATAGCCAGCGCAGATGGTTACTGTCGCCGAAACCCGGCAAATCGGGGACGAGAACGCGATAGCCCGCCAACGCCGATAGTTGTTGCGCCCACATCCAGCCAGCCACGGTCCCGCCGTGAAGCAGCACGACTGTCTCCGCCTCATCTGGGTGGTACTCGCGAACTTTCATGATGGACTCCCCAGTATTCGAATGCTGTTGGCGATGAGTTGATCAAGCTGGCTGGCGAGGGTCGTCTCGTCGACGCCGTTGTCGATCCCGTTCCTGCGCACTTCGAGTCCGTGCCAGGCGGCGGCGAGGGTTACCGCGCCGGCCTCGCTGAGACGAACGCAGTGAGCGCGCGAGTCGTTGGGGTCTGGTGTGACGTCGACGAGCCCAGTAAGCGCTCGGAGACGCTGTGTCACCGAGGCACGCGAGACCCCGAGATTCGCGGCGATCGTTTGCTGTGAAGTCGATTCGAGCACGCCGACCATGAGCAACACGAGAAACGGGGCGTAGTGAATGCCATGCACGCGAACGAGGTATTCATCGGCAAGCCGGTCGAGCAGGATGGTGGCCCGGTGCAGCTTGAAGGCCGTGCTGTCGGTGAAATTATTGTTAATGACTTAACAATACCCACTTTAAATCGGAAAGGGTATATCCGTGGGAATCCACGACGGCGTATCGACTGAATCCGGATGCCGCCAGTTGGGTCAGTAGCGGAGTCATGTTGCGGGGCTTCCGAACGAGACGCACACGGATGCCCCGGCGAATGAGCTCGGTCTGCATCCCGATCAGGGCGGCCGGAGGAACGGAGCCATCGTGGATCAGAGCCGCGGCATCCATCGACTCAGGATGCTGTAGCTCGACCAGGTCGACCAGACGCTCGAAGCCGAGCGAGAACCCTGCCGCCGGAACCTCGGAGCCGAGGAAGCGGCCGATCATGCCGTCGTAGCGTCCACCGCCGCCGAGGTAGTAGCCGAGACTCGGGTGGGCGACCTCGAAGATCGCGCCGGTGTAATAACCCATTCCACGAACCAGCCAGGGGTCGAACTGCACGAGGGGCTGGGTTCGGTTCGGCATGGGGATAGCGGTGTCACGCGCCTGCGCAGGCGCGTCGCGGACTGGTTGGCCGGCTGCCGGCTCGGCGCGGGATGCGGTTTCGTCGGGCGCTATCGCTCGGGCGGCCTTGTCGCGGGAAGGGAGTTCGCCCGGCGCGAGCATCCGGGTGGGCACCCCGCCTCGAGCCGCCTCCACTGCCAGGCCGATCGCCGCGAGTTCGGTCACCGCTACCGAGTCGACCCCCTGCGGCAGCGCCTTACGAATCGCGGCCTCGCCGAACGGGAGGTATTCCATGGTCACGGGTCGGCGAAAG
>NZ_JANLVV010000246.1:0-2961 GCF_031364185.1 Salinibacterium sp.
TTGGTGCACGACATTTTGTTGGCGGCCCGCCAGTTCGCATCCTTCCCGCTCGGATCGACGGTGAAATAGTTCAGGTCCACCTGATACGAGGTGCCAGTTCCCGTCCCTTCGACCGTCCCTCCCATGGTGCACGGAAGCTTATCGACGGCCCCGAGAACCTCTCCAGCGGTGTTTCGAACACCATTCGCTGTTCGAATCACGCCAAGGGCCGCTTGCAACCCGGCCTGAGCGGAGTAAATGGTTTTGGTGCTCTTCTGCGCCGTGTTTGTTGGAGCCTGCTGAGACAGCGTCACGCTGAGGAGCACGACCGAGAGCCCCGCAACAATGACCATGAAGAATATTGCGGTGAGCATCGCGACGCCACGGTCGGCGGTGTCACCGTTGCGCGCGCGGTCTCGCCACGCCGTGCTAAGTCTGAGAAGGCGGATCATGATCTGCTCCCTGTTCTTACGCATACGGGGGTATCGCTAACAAGGTTGGCGTCGACGTCGGCGTTGCTGGGCGATTTTGTCGAACTGTTCCGGGCGACGAATGAACTGGTGAACTGTGCACCCTGGTCAAGGGCCTGATTGCCGGCGTGAAGTGCGACAACAAGCTTCTGCATCGACGAGCCCGAAAGCCCGACGGGTACCAGTGTGAACGGGTATGACGAACCTGTTGTTTGGTCGTCAATGACGTTACTCAAGCGAATGACCCAGGGAGTTTCGGTGGAGCCGGCCACATCGGGCCAGGTGCGCGAACTGAGTGACTTCTCAGCGGGGTCGAACATCCACTGAGTGCAGGTCGTGACGCGGGTGGCAGTGCTTTCGGCGGGAGTGCGGAATTCTACGTATTGTTTGCCGGGCAGCAGGGGACCAGGGTAGTTGATGGCGTCGGAATAGCGCACTTGACGGTCGAGTGCGCCGAAGACGGTGATAGCCCCGTTGGTAGATTCACCGACGAGCTGGGTTCGGGTGGAACTCTGCGAGATGGCCACGATAGTCGTCAGCATCATGGCGATGAACAGGGTAAAAATGCCGATCGAGACGATGACTTCGATAATGGTGTAGCCGCGGTCGGGCTCGCCTGGCGCGGTGAAGATGTGGTCAGCCATCGATCTTCCACTTCAAGTCCAGGTGCGGATCGAGCAACGTTGTGGTCTGGTAGGTGCAGCTGCCAGAGGCACAACCCTCCCCGGCAGTCCAGCTCACGATCACCATGACGCGGATCAACTTGCTATAGCCATCCGGCTCCGGAGAAGCCCCCGTCCTGCCTGCGAGAAGGTCGCAGTTTCCACCGCTGTTCTTCTGGAAGCACAGGCCGATGAGCGTGCGCACGCGATATCTTGTGCCGTTGAGTACGGTCGGCGGTGTCGGGTCATTCGCGGGAAAGTCGGTATCGATCGCGAGATCAGGCCGAGAGCTCGTGGTTGCGAACATGTCTGACATTTGATAGGTCGTATCCACGCCCGGGAAGCCCGGGCTCGCGGTCCACGCTGCAGCGACGCGCGCCTGCGTGCGGCCATCGAAGATGCGGCTTTCCCCGGTCGCGTTGTTCGCGACGAGAGTGTGAGCCGTGACCGTCTCCATCGTGTTGCTGGCGATCGCCACGGCGACCTGCTGGCGCTGGCCGACAGTGGTGGATGACACGCTACTGATCGACAGCGTAATGGCCGAGGTGGCGACGATCGCCATGATGCTGATGGCAACGATGACCTCGATGAGGGTCATACCGCGGTCTGCGTTGTTGTTATTCGATATCAGCCATGTGAGTCGCTTCACCGGAGTCTCCCTTCACTCTCGATTGGTCGTGTGGTGCTAGTAAGGCGAATGCGGGGCCCGAAAATTCGAGCCCCGCATCAACAGGCTCTGCTCAGCCGGTTACGGTGTCCATTTCTTGAGGCCACCGGTGGCGCTTTCGTATTTCTGGCTACCACCTGTGATGTTGGAATTCTTCCCTGTAAGGATGTAGGAAGTGCCATCAGTGGACACAGCCACGTCGACGGTATTGCCCTCGCTGACTTTGATTTTTCCGTTAGTGAGACTGGTGGCGGAAGTTTCCGGGAACAGTAGGTAGGAACCGTTCTTCGAGGTCGCGTATGTCTCCACGACGACCGCAGCGTTCTTCAGGTCGCTCGCAACAGACGCCTTCCAGGCGCTCTCGCGCTGGTTCAGGAAGACCGGGATTGCGATTGCGGCGAGGATGCCGATGATGATGATGACGACGAGGAGCTCGATGAGCGTGAAGCCCTTCTGGCCCTCTTTAAGACCGTCGCGGCGAGCGACGATTGCCTTGTTGAATGTGACAAGCATGGTTGTGTTCCCGTCTGAGTGTGTGAAATGGATACAGGCGGTCCCCAATGAACTGCCCCCCGAGGTAATGATGACGGAGCGTGCCACGCCCCCGTAATCCCACAAACAGGGGTAGTACCGGCCTTTTTTAGCCCCAAAAGGAGGGCCAGCCGTTAGGGCGCAGCCGGCCGGCCCCACTCCTGAAGCCCGCCAGAGGCACGGTCGTACCACTGGAAATCTGTCAAACCTGTCAGAGACGGATTTGTACCCCTGATCGTGTATGAGTTCGTCGAGAGGGTAACCGTGATGACATTGCCACCCGAACCCCGAATGCCGTTGCTAGTGCTCGCGACAGGGAAACTGGAAAAGTTGCCACTGTGAGCCGCCCCGAAGGACTCCACGGTGATCGCGGCGTTCACGAGATCGCTCGTCACGGTTGCCTTCAAAGCCGCGTCGCGCTGGCCCAGGAAGAACGGAACGGCGACTGCGGCCAGCACGCCCAGAATGACGATGACGACGACGAGTTCTATAAGCGTAAAGCCACCCTGGCCTGCCCTGCGGGCTCGCTCTCGCGCCACAATCATCGGCACGCTACCGGTTACTTAATCTGCTGTGTGATCGTAAAGATCGGCATGTACAGCGCAACGATCATCCCGCCGATGATCGTGCCGATGACGGCGATCATGAGCGG
>NZ_JANLVV010000269.1:0-7459 GCF_031364185.1 Salinibacterium sp.
GCCGAGGACGGCGCTCCGCGCACCGACTGGCTCGCCCCGATCGTCGCGGACGCGGAGGCCGGCTTCGGTGGGCCGCTCAATGCCTACGAGCTCATGTCGTCGATGATCGAGGCGGGGGCCGCCGGGGTGCACTGGGAGGATCAACTCGCCTCCGAAAAGAAATGCGGGCACATGGGCGGCAAGGTGCTGGTCCCGACCGCGCAGCACATCCGCACGCTCAACGCGGCCAGGCTCGCGGCGGACGTCGCCGGGGTATCTACCCTCGTCGTGGCGCGAACAGATTCGCTTGCCGCCGACCTGATCACCAGCGACATCGATGATCGCGATAAGCCGTTCCTGACGGGGGAGCGCACGACCGAGGGATTCTTCCGCACCACCCCGGGCATCGACACCGTGTTGGCACGGGGCCACGCCTACGCCCCCTATGCCGACCTGCTGTGGGTGGAGAGTGCGGAGCCCGACCTCGAGCTGGCGCGCAGGTTTGCGGCGAGCATCCACTCAGAGTTCCCGGGCAAGAAGCTGGCCTACAACTGCTCTCCCTCCTTCAACTGGAAGAGCCATCTCGACGACGCGCAGATCGCCACCTTCCAGCGGGAACTTGCCGAGATGGGGTACGCATTCCAGTTCATCACCCTCGCGGGCTTCCATGCGCTCAACCATTCGATGTACACGCTGGCACGCGACTATTCGCAGCGCCACATGAGCGCCTACGTCGAGCTGCAGGAGGCGGAGTTCGCATCAGAAAGCGACGGATACACGGCAACGCGTCACCAGCGAGAGGTCGGGACGGGGTACTTCGACCGCATCGCGACCGCGCTGAACCCCACGAGCGAAACACTCGCGCTGGCAGGCAGCACCGAGACCGCCCAGTTTCACTGAACACACAGCCACTGATCACACACTCGCCAACCACACCAGGAGCACATCATGAACCGCATGGACATTACCGCCGATGGCGGCGAACGATTCGACGAGATACTGACTCCGGAGGCGCTGCGCTTCCTGACCAGGCTGCACGACCAGTTCGCCGGCCGGCGCCACGACAGGCTCGCGGCCCGCATGGAGTCGCGCAAGCACATCAGCAACGGCCGCAACCTCCGCTTCCTGCCCGAGACCGTTTCGGTGAGAGAGGAGCCGACGTGGCGCGTGGCCGGTGCGGGCCCAGGGCTGGAGGACCGTCGTGTCGAGATCACCGGGCCGACCGACCGCAAGATGACCATCAACGCGATGAATTCAGGCGCGAAGGTGTGGCTGGCCGACCAGGAGGATGCCACCAGCCCCACCTGGGACAACGTCATCGGCGGTCAGTTGAGCCTTCACGATGCGATCCGCCGCCAGATCGACTTCACGAGCGCTGAGGGTAAGGAGTACAGGTTGGGGCAGTCGACGCCCACGATTGTGATGCGCCCGCGCGGCTGGCACCTCGTGGAGAAGCACCTGCGCTACATCGACCGCGCGGGCCTGCGCTCGCCGGCATCCGGTTCACTCGTCGACTTCGGGCTGTACTTCTTCCACAATGCGAAGGAGCTCATAGAGCGCGGCACCGGCCCATACTTTTACATCGCAAAGATCGAGAACCACCTCGAGGCGCGGTTATGGGATGACGTGTTCACCTTCTCCGAAAACGCGCTCGGCATCGAGCACGGCACCATAAGGGCGACGGTGCTGATCGAAACCATCCCGGCCGCGTTCGAGATGGAGGAAATCCTGTACGAACTGCGAGAGCACTGCGCGGGTCTGAACGCTGGCCGTTGGGACTACATCTTTTCGATCATCAAGAACTTCCGCGGGCGCGGGGCGAGCTTCGTGCTGCCGGATCGCTCAGACATCACCATGACCGTGCCCTTCATGAGGGCGTACACCGAACTGTTGGTGGCCACCTGCCATAAGCGCGGGGCGCACGCCATCGGGGGAATGAGCGCCTTCATCCCCAACCGTCGAGATCCAGAGGTGACGGCCCGCGCGCTCGCTGCCGTTACGGCGGATAAGCGCCGAGAGGCCACGGATGGGTTCGACGGCACCTGGGTGGCGCATCCTGACCTTGTGCAGACCGCTCGCGCCGAGTTCGACGCCGTGCTCGGCGATCGGCCCAACCAGGTCGACCGACTGCGCCCTGAGGTGCATGTCACCGCCGAAGACCTTCTCGACCTGCGTATTGACGGGCAGGTGACGGATGCGGGCGTCGCCTCGAACGTGTCGATCGCGGTGCGCTACATCGAGAGTTGGCTGCGCGGTGTCGGCGCAGCCGCCATCGACGACCTGATGGAGGATGCCGCGACCGCCGAGATCAGCCGCAGCCAGCTATGGCAGTGGATGCACCAGCGCGTGGTGACCGCGGAGGGCACCCTGATCACCCCCACCCTAATCGAGCGCGAGCTTGCTGCCGTCCTTATCGACGCTCCGTCGGGCGGCCGGTTCGCCGATGCCGCCGAGGTCTTTCGAGCGGTGACCCTGGACGAGGACTTCCCAACCTTCCTCACTCTCACCGCGTACAGCCGCTACCTCGTGGAGAACGCAGAGGTGGCGGCCGCCTAGCAAATCCACGGCCTGTCATGCGTATTATGTAGGCACTCGACCGCCGTTGATCGGAGTGCCCGTGTCCAGCCCGTGGATCATCGCCCCCGATGATTCCGCGCGGGCTCGCAACGCCAAGGGCCACGAGAACGTCATCGATTATCGGATGCCCGTGGCTGGTGTGCGGCAGGTCGTGCAGGAGTCATGGCAGCGGTCGCTGCAGCTTTTGCTGAGCCCCGACCAGCCGCTCGACGGGCTCCGGTTTGACGATTCGGACCTTCGCGAATACCGGGACGCCCACCCCCTGTCGCTCGCGCTGCCCACGATTCATCGCCTCCTCATCCGCCACACCCTGGATGCCGGCTTGATTATCGCCATCGGCGACCAGGATGGCCGGCTGCTGTGGATTGATGGGGACCGCACCCTGCGCCGCAAGGCCGAGAGCATGCTGTTCGTGGAGGGTGCCGACTGGAGTGAGCGGGCCGTGGGCACGAGTGCGCCAGGTACGGCGCTGGCGTTGGATCACGGCATACAGATCCAGGGCGCCGAGCATTTCAACCGCATCATCCACCCCTGGAGCTGCACTGCTGTGCCGGTGCACGATCCGGTCACGGGCGCGATGCTGGGCGTGATCGACATCACGGGCGGCGATGATGCTGTCGCCCCGGCCACGCTTCCCCTGATGGAGGCCGCCGTCGCCGCCGTCGAGTCGGAGTTGCGCATTCGCAGGCTCGACGAGCAGGTATTACGGCCGCGACGCACCGTGCAACGTGCCGTGGCGCGTCCTCACTCGTCCCCGGTGCTGTCGGTTCTGGGCAGTGAAGGCGGCAGGCTCGAATCCGGTGGCAGGGGCATCGACCTGAGTACGCGCCACGCCGAGATTCTCACGCTGCTGGCGTGGCATCCCGCAGGCCTGACGGCCGAAAGCCTTGCGAGCATGCTCGGCTGCTCGATTCAGACCCTGCGGTCAGAGATGGTGCGGCTGCGCAGGCAACTCGGCGCATTCGACGTCACACTCGCGCCGCAGTCTCGCCCCTACCGCCTGTCGAGACGGCTCGAGCTAGACGCCCACCGAGTGCTCGCGTTCCTTGATCGCGGCGCTCATCGGGTCGCACTCGCAGGCTACTCGGGGCAGCTACTTCCAGCGTCCACAGCGCCTGGTGTGATCCAGATCCGCTCCGAAGTGAGGCAGAGGCTTCGCGACGCGATGATGACGGATGCGGCTGTGGACACCCTGCTCGCCTACGCCCGAACCGACGAAGCCGCCTACGACGTGGAAGTCTGGCGCGAATGCCTCAGGATGCTACCGGCCCGCTCGCCGAAGCGGGCATCCGTCGTCGCGCGCATCGAGCGAATCGAAGTCGAACTGCGCTGAGCGTCGAACTGCGCCGAGCGTCGAACTGCCCTGAGCGTCGAACTGCCCTGCGCGGTCGGCTTGAACGATGCCGCAATATCCTGCAACGTTTGTGCAACGTACCGACACCTATGGTCGTGCACACACGAGACAACGATGTCGACAGGAGCCACCACATGACGATTTATGCAGCGCCCGGAACACCGGACGCGAAAGTGACCTTCAAGTCACGCTACGAACACTGGATTGGAGGCAAATGGGTTGCGCCGGTTAAGGGTCAGTATTTTGAAGACATCTCGCCGGTCAACGGAAAGCCGTTCGCCGAGGTGGCCCGGGGCACCGCTGAGGATATTGATGCCGCACTCGATGCCGCACATAAGGCGGCGCCGGCCTGGGGCAAAACATCCACCACTGTGCGCGCCGCCGTGCTCAACAAGATTGCGGACGTGATCGAAGCCAATCTCGAGCTGCTCGCCGTGGCCGAGACCTGGGACAACGGCAAGCCCATTCGCGAGCCGCTGAACGCTGACCTGCCGCTGGCGGCCGATCACTTCCGCTACTTCGCCGCGGTGATCCGGGCTCAGGAAGGCAAGTTCGCCGAGATGGATGGCGACATGACGGCCTATCACTACAAGGAGCCGCTGGGCGTTGTCGGGCAGATCATCCCCTGGAACTTCCCCATCCTGATGGCCGTCTGGAAACTAGCGCCGGCTCTGGCCGCGGGCAATGCAGTGGTACTGAAGCCCGCTGAGCAGACCCCGGTCTCGATCCTCATCCTGATGGAGCTGATCGGGGATATCCTGCCCCCCGGCGTCGTCAACATCGTCAACGGGTTCGGCGCCGAGGCAGGCAAACCGCTGGCGTCCAGCCCCCGCATCCGCAAGATCGCCTTCACCGGTGAAACCACCACGGGGCGCCTCATCCTGCAGTATGCGAGTGCAAATATCATTCCCGCAACCCTGGAACTTGGTGGCAAGAGCCCCAACCTGTTCTTCTCCGACGTTGCAGAGAAGGATGACGCGTTCTACGACAAGTGTCAGGAAGGGTTCGTGCTCTTCGCCTTCAACCAGGGCGAGGTCTGCACCTGCCCGTCGCGCGCACTCATCCAGAAGCCGATCTACGACTCGTTCCTCGGCGATGCGGTCGCACGCACGAAGAAAGCTGTTTTGGGCAACCCTCTCGATACCGATACCCAGGTCGGGGCACAATCGTCGAACGATCAGCTCGAGAAGATCCTGAGCTACATCGACATCGGCAAGCAGGAGGGCGCGATCCTGGCGCTGGGAGGTGAGCGGGTCGACCTCGGGGGCGACCTCACGGACGGCTACTACATGCAGCCCACCATCTTCGAGGGACACAATAAGATGCGGGTGTTCCAGGAAGAAATCTTTGGCCCCGTTGTCTCGGTCACCAGTTTCGACGACTACGACGACGGCATCTCGATCGCCAACGACACGCTCTACGGTCTCGGGGCCGGTGTATGGTCGCGCAACGGGAACGTCGCGTACCGGGCGGGGCGCGACATCCAGGCTGGCCGCGTGTGGGTCAATAATTATCACGCTTACCCGGCCGGTGCTGCGTTCGGCGGTTATAAGAGTTCGGGCATGGGTCGTGAAAATAACGTGCTGGCGCTCGATCACTACCAGCAGACCAAGAATCTGCTCGTCTCGTATTCCGAGAGCAAGCTGGGTTTCTTCTAACACTCAGAGATCGCGCCAATAGGCTGCAGCCAAATGAAGGATAATTTCGCTCGAGTGTGTGGTGGGCCCAGGAAACCAGGGACCCGGAGCGGGGTTGTCCTTCATTTGGTCGGAAAAGACCGCACCTATTGGCGCGATCACTCAGTTGACGAGTATCCGGCGGTCGCCCCCGTGCCAGGCCCGGGCTACCGCCGGATGCCCCATTCCGGTGGCGGAGATCTCACGTCCACGAGCAAGGCACCTCACCTACAGGAGCAAGGCAATGAGTGAAGTTGTGATTGAAGCAAGTGTTGTCATACCGGGCGAGACCATGCCGAGGGTTGCCCTTACCGCAGACAGCATCGAGCTGCTCCGAAAGTTGTGGGAGATGCACGGCCCCTTGATGTTCCACCAGTCGGGTGGATGCTGCGACGGAAGTTCGCCCATGTGCTTCGCCGCGGGCGAATTCTGGACCTCAGACAACGACATCCTGCTGGGCGTCTTCGACATCGCCCCCGTTGGGTCAGAACCTCACAACATTGATTTCTGGATGTCGAAAGAGCAGTTCGAATACTGGAGTCACACCTACCTGACCGTCGACGTGGTGAGGGGGCGCGGCAGTGGCTTCTCGCTGGAAGGGCCCGAGGGCCTGCGCTTTCTGATCCGCTCGCGCCTGATGGAGACGGCGACATCGTTCGCTTAGACCGCCGCCGCGGGCAGTCGTAGTCGGCGGCTCGGGGCAGACTGGGGGCGTGCACATAGTCCTCGCTCGGGTCGGCGCTCCTGCGGCCAGTGCTCCTACGGCCAGCACTCCTACGGCCGGTGCTTCTTCGGCCGGTGGGGTGCGCGCCACGTGGGTGGACGATGGCGGGCAGCGGCTGGAGCTCGACGATGTGGGGGACCTGGCAGTGTTCGTCGGCGAGCAGGAGGCGGAGCATCCACGATGGGTCTGGGATGACACGTCTCGCTGGTACCCGCAGCTCCTGTCGGCGGGAGTGCGGATCGAGCGCTGTACTGACCTGAGACTGTGCCACGCGATCCTGCGGTCATCAGCGCTGACGGCAGAATCGGCCCTGGCAACATCGGGCCGCGGGCCGTGGGATGCCGCGGCAGAACCTGCTCCCGGCGGCAACCCCGCCGCTCTCGTCCCTGCTCACGCGACCCTGTTCGAGTTCGACCAGGTGACCAGCACCCCGGCCTCCGGGCCCGATCCGGTGGCCGAGTTCGAGCAACAACGTGCGGCCGTCGCCGCCTGCGCCGAACCGGCGAGAATCGACCGATTACTGGCGGCGGAGTCGGCCGGTGCCCTTATCGCTGCCGAGATGCGTTTTGCGGGCCTGCCGTGGAGCGAAGCCAGGCACGACAGCATCCTCGCCAACGTTCTCGGGCCGAGGCCCGCGGTCGATGGCGTGCGTCCGCCGAAACTTCAGGCCGTGCTCGCCACGGTGCGCCGCCTGCTAGAGGCACCCGAGTTAAACCCGGATTCCCCGGCGGAGTTGGTCAGGGCACTGGGGCTGGCCGGGCTGATGGTCACCTCCACCCGCTCGTGGGAATTGAAGAAGCTCAAGCACCCCGCCATCGAGCCACTTCTGGAGTACAAGAAGCTCGCGCGACTGCTCTCGTCCAACGGATGGGTATGGCTCGACACGTGGGTGGAGGGTGGACGGTTCCGGCCTGACTACGTCCCCGGCGGTGTCGTCACCGGCCGGTGGGCCACCAGCGGGGGAGGAGCCCTGCAGCTTCCGCGCCAGATTCGGGCGGCCGTGGTGGCAGACAAGGGCTGGAAGCTCATCGTCGCGGATGCCTCACAACTCGAGCCGCGCATCCTTGCCGCGATGGCGGCCGACCGTGGCATGGTCGAAGCGGGCGCCGCAGGAGACCTTTATGCGGGAATCGTGGCCAGCGGCGCGGT
>NZ_JANLVV010000286.1:0-19319 GCF_031364185.1 Salinibacterium sp.
CACTCGATCTCGGCCAAGGATGCGATCACAGATGTTGCGGCCTTCGAAGCCGCGGCGCTGACGAAGGTCGGCCTCGACAACCCCGCGGTTCCCACGCGCTACTCGAGCACGTATTTCCAGCACATCTTCGCTAATTCTGCCTACGACGCCGGGTACTACTCGTATATCTGGAGCGAGGTGATGGATGCCGACACCGTGGACTGGTTCAAGGAGAACGGCGGGCTGACCCGCGCGAACGGGGATCGCTTCCGGCAGCGGTTGCTCGGCGTCGGCGGCTCGAAGGATCCGCT
The DNA here is from genome assembly GCF_031364185.1 of Salinibacterium sp. Taxonomy (NCBI): domain Bacteria; kingdom Bacillati; phylum Actinomycetota; class Actinomycetes; order Micrococcales; family Microbacteriaceae; genus Salinibacterium; species Salinibacterium sp. The sequence continues at coordinate 291 of NZ_JANLVV010000286.1, forward strand.
GGAGGCCTTCCGCGACTTCCGGGGGCGGGATGCCGACATCCAGCCGTTACTCGACCGCCGCGGTCTCAACTAGCGCGAAACGCTCGGCGTCTCGATGCGCCGCTCGATGTTGGTAACTCCTGCAGATCGCGGCTCGCTGCCGCGCGCATCCGCGGGGGTGCAGGTGTGTGCTACGGCACGGCGCCCGATCTGCAGGAGTTATCAACACGGGCAGAGTGTAGGCACGCGCGAAGAACGCTAAGAGGAGAGGTCGCGCAACGTGCGCAGCTTTGTCTCGAGGTCAGGGCCCTGCGGTGCCAGGATGACCTCATCGGCACCGGTTGCGGCAACCAGGTCGGCGATGCGCTGGGACACGTGCGCCAGATCACCGATCGCTTGCTGCGAGTTGCGCTCCGCTACCCATTCGAGCTCGGCGGGGCTCCACGGATAGCGTTGCGCTTCGGCGAGGCTCGGGATGCGTGCGGGGCGTGCGCCCTGGCGCATCCGCACGAACGTGAGCGCGTTGGGCAGCGCGAGGCGCTCGGCGTCGGCCCGGTCATCCGCCACCAGGGCCGACACCGACACCATCGCATGCGGCTCGCGGAGGATGACCGACGGCCTGAACGACGACCGATACAGGTCGAAAGCTCGGACGGTATTGGAGCCGCCCGCGAAGTGGTGGGCGAACGCAAAGGGCAACCCCATCAGTCCGGCGAGCCGCGCGCTGAAATCGCTGGATCCCAATAGCCACAGCTCGGGAGAGTCGCCCAGGCCCGGCACCGCAACCACACGCGAGCCGATCCCGTTTTCGAGTGAGGGGATCGTGCCGAACCAGGCGAGAAGTTCGACCACCTGGTTCGGGAAGTCGTCGACGCTGTCGGCGCCGGCTCCCCTGCGCAACACCGACGACGTGAGCTGGTCGGTGCCGGGCGCGCGCCCGAGGCCAAGGTCGATCCGGTCGCCATGAAGCGCCGAGAGCGTGCCGAACTGCTCGGCGATGACAAGCGAGGAGTGGTTCGGTAGCATCACGCCACCCGAGCCGACCCGAATCGTGCTGGTCGCCGAGGCAATCGCCCCGATGAGCACGGCCGGAGCCGAGGAGGATACGGCGGGCATGCCGTGGTGCTCGGCAACCCAGAAGCGGCGGTAACCGAGCGCCTCGGCCACCGTGGCGGTCTCGATGGTCTGGTGGAGTGCCTCTCTATTGCTCATGCCCTCGTAGACGGAGGCGAGATCGAGGACGGAGAGGGGAACTGTCATGCTCGAGACAACCTCGGGTGCGATCGAGGAATTCCGAGGTCAGACCGTCTCGCGTCGACTCCAACCCAACCAGGCCATGACCGCCGCCCCTACGAGCAGGCCCCAGAATGCCGAGCCGATTCCGACCACGACGATTCCGGATGCCACGACCAGGAAGGTCAGGATCGCAGCCAGCCGGTGCCGCGGGTCGTCAAGAGCATTCACCACACTGGAGATGAGCGCGCCCATGACGGCGAGACCGGCGACGGCCGTGATCAGGATGGAGGGGGCCGCCGCGACCAGGGCCCCCGCAAGACCAGCTGCCAGACCGAGCGGAACGTAGAGGATGCCATTAGTCAGGGTCGCGACCCACCGCTTGTCACGATCGGGATGCGATTCCGGACCGGCCATAATCGCCGCGGTGATCGCGCCCAGGTTGATGGCATGCCCGCCGAACAGGTTCGCCGCGCCCGACCCGATTCCGGATGCCACCAGCGCGAACCGAGGCGGAGCGGCGTAACCATTGGTCGACATCACCACGAAGCCAGGCACATTCTGGCCCGCCATCGTCACCACGAACAGCGGGAGCCCCACGCTGAGAATGGTGAAGAGATCGAACGTGGGAGCAACGAACGTGAGTTGCGGGGCGACCGATGCACTGACCCAGTCTGTGCCCGCCGCGATCACGATGGACATGACCGCCACCACCATCGCCGCTGGCACCGCCCACCTTGGCGCAAGCCGGTACAGCACCAGCCACACGATCACAATGGGTGCCGCCAGCAGCGGCAGCGTGGCCACCGCTTCAATCGGCGCGAGGCAGATGGGCAGCAGCACCCCAGCGAGCATCGCGCTCGCCAGCGGCTTCGGGATGCTCGTGATGGCCCGACCGAGCGCAGGCCACAGCCCGGACAGCAGCAGCAGCGCCGCGCACACCAGGAAGGCGCCCACCGCATCGGAGAACCTGATGCCATCGTTCGCCGTTGCCAGCAGCACTGCGGCACCCGGAGTCGACCAGGCGAAGGCCAGCGGGATGCGCAGCCACACCGCGGCCACAATGTTGGTGATCGCGACGGCGAGACACACGGCGAACAGTCCCGACGATGCCTCGCCGGGCGACGCGCCCACGGCTGCGAGCCCGGCGATCACGAGCGCGAAGGATGAGGCGAAGCCCGAGATGGCAGCGACGAATCCGGCGGATATTGGGTGGAAGATAGTGCTGCTCCTCGTGGGCGAAGCTAACTGTCAGGTGTCGGGCGCCACCGGCGCTATCAGGCCGACTTCTCCGCGCGGACGACCTTGCGCGGCACGATGGTGGGCGCTGCGTTCTCGAGCACGGCCGCCTTGGTCACGATCACACGGGCGACATCGTCGTCAGAGGGAACGTCGAACATGATCGGGCCGAGCACTTCTTCCATGATGGCGCGGAGCCCCCGGGCGCCGGTCTGACGAAGCACCGCAAGATCGGCGATCGCCTCGAGGGCGTCGGGCTCGAAGTCGAGTTCGACGCCGTCGATTTCAAACATGCGCTGGTACTGGCGGATCAGGGCATTCCTCGGCCTGGTCAGGATGTCCATCAGGGCCACCTGGTCGAGTTGGGTCACGGTGGTAACCACAGGCAGTCGGCCGATGAACTCCGGGATCAGCCCGAACTTGTGCAGGTCCTCCGGAAGCACCTCGCCGAAGAGATTCACGTCGTCACCCTTGCTGTGCAGTGGAGCTCCGAACCCGATGCCCTTCTTGCCTGCCCGCTGGGAAATGATCTCTTCGAGACCAGCGAACGCGCCAGCGACGATGAACAGTACGTTGGTGGTGTCGACCTGGATAAATTCTTGGTGTGGATGCTTTCGGCCACCCTGGGGCGGAACCGAAGCGACCGTGCCCTCCAGGATCTTCAGCAGGGCCTGTTGCACGCCCTCGCCGGAGACATCCCTGGTGATGGACGGATTCTCGGCCTTGCGGGCGATCTTATCGATCTCGTCGATGTAAATAATGCCGGTCTCGGCGCGTTTCACGTCGTAGTCGGCGGCCTGGATCAGCTTGAGGAGGATGTTCTCGACATCCTCACCCACGTAGCCGGCTTCGGTGAGGGCGGTCGCATCGGCGACGGCGAAGGGGACATTCAGTTTTTTCGCGAGGGTCTGCGCGAGGTAGGTCTTGCCACAACCGGTTTGGCCAATCAGCAGGATATTGGACTTTGCGATCTCGACATCGTCGATGATGTCGGCAGACGAGATGGTGTTTCGGGCCCGAATGCGTTTGTAGTGGTTGTAGACGGCCACGGACAGTGCGCGCTTCGCGGCCTCCTGGCCGATGACGTATTCCTCCAGGAAGGAGTAGATCTCGCGGGGCTTGGGAAGGTCGAATTCGCTCGACACTTCCTCGCCGGCTTCGGCCAGCCGCTCCTCGATGATCTCGTTGCACAACTCAACGCACTCATCGCAGATGTACACGCCAGGGCCGGCGATCAGCTGCTGCACCTGCTTCTGGCTCTTGCCGCAGAACGAGCATTTCAGAAGGTCGGCGCTTTCCCCAATGCGGGCCATGCGAACGTTCCTCTCCCCAGCTGCGGCGCCCGAAAAACGGGCCGTGGACCGAGCCTAACCCGTTCCGACGACACTGCCGGGCACTGGATGCACAACCGACCCCGGCGCGCCGCACTCCCCCGCCTGTGTGGCACCATTGTCTACACAGAGTAGAAATGGGAGCGGCGATGAGTTCGAGATGGGCGCGTGTCGCTCGTGGCTGGACTGCCGCCGGGTTCGCGACTTTCGTCGCGGCGCTCTCGCACACGCTCGCTGGTGGCGCGGCTCCGGGCGTGGTGGCGATACTCGTCACCCTCGTGATCTCCGGGGCGGTCTGCACACTTCTTGCCGGCCGAACCCTGTCGACGTGGCGGCTGGCGGCATCCACCGCCCTCAGCCAGGCACTGTTTCACGGGGTGTTCAGCGGTCTCGGGATGCCCGTGGCGCCGCGTGGCGCACACCACACCGTCGCCCTGCCAGTGTTCGACGCCACCATCGCCCACCCGCACGCCGGGGCGACGATGTGGCTGGCGCACGCCGCAGCGGCCCTCGTGACGGTGATCGCGTTCCGTCACGCGGAGCGTGCCTTCTGGGGGCTAGCGGATACCGCGAGACTGCTGCTGGCGCGGCTTCTGGCCACGGTGATCCCCGTCTGCCCCGCAACGCTTCCCGCGCTGGCCCCTGGCGCGTGCCGGGACGTGCCACGTGATCTCACCGTGCTGCTGTCGTCGATGCGACACCGTGGACCGCCGATGGAGATGACGGCCGCCTAGGTCACCAGTTCGCAGCATCCACTTTTTGTCGCAGGTCCTACGGGCGCGGCTCATCATTTCTAAGGAACACATCATGAATCGTAAATCCATGTCTGCCGTCGCCGTGACGGCGGGGCTCACACTTGCCCTGGCCGCACCTCTGGCCGCCAGCGCGCACATCGTCGTCGACCCAGCCCAGGCCGAGCCCGGCTCATATGCGGTCGTCACCATCAGAGTGCCCAACGAATCCGAGTCGGCGGCCACCACGAAGGTTCAGGTTTCGCTGCCGACCGCCACCCCGTTCGCCAGTGTCCGGTACGTACCGATTCCGGGCTGGACCGCGGAGCTGGTGCGCGAAACACTTCCCGAGCCCGTCACGACCGGAGAGAGCGAGATCACCGAGGCCGTCACGTCCGTCATCTGGACCGCCGAGCCTGGCTCTGAGATCGCGGCCGGGCAGCTGCGGCTCTTTCCTTTGTCGGTGGGGCCGGTGCCCGACACCGGATCAATTGTCATGCCTGCCGAGCAGACCTACAGCGACGGCACCGTCGTCAGCTGGAGTGATACCGAAGAAGACGCCGAGTACCCGGCGCCGGTGCTGTACGTCAACGATGAGCCAAGCAGTGTTCACCATGGCGACGAAGCCGACGCCAACCATGATGAGACGAAGGTCTCGGCTGGTGCTTCTACCGATATGGGGTCTACGGATGTGTTAGCCCGAGTGCTCGGGATCGCCGGTCTTGTCGTTGGCGTGGTCGGCCTTGTACTCGCGTTCGTCGCGCGGCGCCCGGCGGTACGGTGATGCTGAAGCCGCCCGTGAGGATCGCCGCAAGCCTCGCTGTTGCCATTGCACTCGTGCTTTCTGCCGCCGCACCGGCGCAGGCGCACAACTATCTCGTCTCATCGACGCCGGAAGCCGGAAGCGTTGTCACGGAGCTGCCCGAGACGTTCTCGGTCACCACCAACGAGGCACTGCTCGACCTGTCTGGTAGTGGCTCGGGGTTCGCGATCGAGGTCACCGACGCGGCCGGTAGGTTCTACGGCGATGGGTGCAACTCGATCACCGATTCCACGCTGTCGACGGAGGCATCGCTCGGTGCTGAGGGAGACTACCGGATGCTCTGGCAACTGGTCTCATCCGACGGGCACACTGTCTCGGGTGAAATCGACTTCAGGTGGGCGCCGCCTGCAGACGCCGTGACCTCGGCGGGCGCAGAGACCCCACCAAACTGCGGCGGAGACGCCATTACCGTGCCGGACCCCACCACCGCGACAGCCGTTCGGTCTGACGCGGCCCTCGGCGATGTGCTGTGGATCGGCGGCGCGATCGCCGCGGCGCTTGTCGCCGGCCTGGCGACCCTGTTCGTGGCGCGACGGCGCCGGAAGGCCTGAACCCCATCCGGAGCAAAAAAGGAGGGCCGCCCCTCGCGGGACGGCCCTCCTTCGTTGCGGCTGGTTACCTAGCCCGTGGTGAGGGCAGGCAGGTTCTTGCGGCTCGTGAGCACCTGGTCGATGAGTCCGTACTCGACGGCTTCGGCTGCGCTCAGAATCTTGTCGCGGTCGATGTCTTTATTGATCTGCTCGGGAGTGCGGTTCGAGTGGAAGGACAGGGTCTCTTCGAGCCACCCGCGCATCCGCAGAATCTCGCGAGCCTGAATCTCGATATCCGACGCCTGGCTGGATCCCTCAGACCCGCCGCTGGGCTGGTGGATCAGGATGCGCGCATTCGGCAGCGCGAGTCGCTTGCCCTTCGTGCCACCCGCCGTGATGACGGCAGCAGCCGATGCGGCCTGGCCGAGCACAACCGTCTGGATATGCGGGCGGATGTACTGCATCGTGTCGTAAATCGCCGTCATCGCGGTGAAGGAGCCACCGGGCGAGTTGATGTACATCACGATGTCACGGTCCGGGTCCTGGCTCTCGAGAACGAGGAGCTGGGCCATGACGTCATCGGCCGAAGCGTCGTCGATCTGCACACCGAGGAAGATGATGCGGTCTTCGAAGAGCTTCGCGTACGGGTCCTGGCGCTTGTAGCCGTAGGCCGTGCGCTCTTCGAATGTGGGCAGGATGTACCGGGATTCGGGGCTCTGTGTGACCCCGCCGAAGTTAAAGTTGTTCATGGTCAGTCCTTTTCGCCTGTAGCGGCCTCGTTGGAGACAGCCTCGTTTGTTCCGCCGCCGCCGACCACATCGGAGGCGAACTCGCGGAGGTGATCCACGAAGCCATACTCGAGTGCCTGCTGCGCTGTGAACCAGTTGTCGCGGTCGTTGTCGATCAGCACCTGCTCGATCGACTTGCCGGTCTGCTCGGCAGTGAGCTCGGCCATCCTTTTCTTCATATCAAGGATGACACCAGCCTGGGTCTGGATGTCGGCGGAGGTTCCACCGAAACCACCGGACGGCTGGTGCAACAGCACTCGCGCGTTCGGGGTGATGTAGCGCTTGCCCTTAGTGCCGGAGGAGAGCAGGAACTGCCCCATCGACGCGGCAAGGCCGATGCCCACGGTCACGATGTCGTTGGGCACGAACTTCATCGTGTCGTAGATCGCCATGCCCGCGGTGATCGAGCCACCGGGTGAGTTGATGTACAGGAAGATGTCTCGCTTCGGGTCCTCCGCTGCGAGCAGCAGGATCTTTGCGCAGATCTCGTTGGCGTTCTCGTCACGCACCTCTGAGCCAAGCCAGATGATGCGGTCCTTGAGGAGTTGGTCGAAGATGCTTGAGACCAATGCCGGTTGGGCCATTGTGTGCGCTCCGTCTGTTTCTAATAGGTTCTGCGTTATCGCTTAGTGACGAATCTACTGGAGCGCGTCAGCCCACATGGCGGTGTTCGCCGTGGGCAGAGCGCGGTGCGTTGCGGTGCCTGCACCGACCCTTTCGGAAATTCAGGAACTCACGCGTCTCATTCCCTTGCCGGGGTACTCGGGCCGGGCGGCACCGCATTCCAGGGCCAGCCTGCTCTGTTCGACACATGCGGTCGCGGCTCAGGCTCTTCATGACTCACTGATCCACCGCAACGTGCTCATGACGTCGAGACCTCCACTTCTGCTGCCTCTCTTCACCCAGCACAACTGGAGGTCCCGAGCGGCAGCACTATTCCCCCGCGCATACCCCGGCGCAGGGGCGCCTGGCCCGACGCGGACGTTGATACCTCCTGCAGATGGGCCGACGCCGGGTCGGGCATCCGCACGATTCACGCACGATTCCGGCGCTGCCGCCGGCGCGAAGCTTCGGATTGCAGGAGTTATCGACATCAGCAGCGGGTTGCGGTGCGTAGCCTGCAGCACCGACACCTATACCGACATCGACACCTTCGGAAATTCAGGAGATGGCGCCCCCGTCCGCTCGGCAGTCCGGAAATGGGCGCAGGGATCATGCTCAGTTCCTGAATTTCCGAAGGTGGGGAGCGAAGAGGCGGAGGCACGAGTGATATCTGGCGGGCCGGGGTGAGCAGGGATCGAGCGCTGTACTTCCGCGGCGCTCAACGGGAAGGGGCATCTATGGCCCTGGCGGCACTCGCCGGATACCTGCCGGTGTAGTGCGGCCCCGTCATGGGCTACGCGCGAAAACTCCGGGCGTGACGCAGAAGCGGCCGCCCCCGGAGGGACGGCCGCTCGACACGAGGTGCTACTTGTGGTCGTGACCGAAGTGTTCGTTGCCGGAGTTGCGGCCGTGCGCATCGCTGTCGTTGTGAGCGGGCTCGCCACCGGAACCCGCGAGATCGGCGGCGGTGACCTCTTCGGAGTCATCGTCGTCATCGCCCAGTGCTGATGCGGTGAAGGCTGACACGTCGATGGCGTTACCCTTCGAATCGACGACCTTCGCCTTGCCGAGTACGACAGCGAGCGCCTTGACGCGCGCGACTTCGGCGATCATCCCTGGAATCTGGCCGTTCTTATCGAGCACCTGGATGAACTCGCCCGGCTCCATGCCGTACTGCGAGGCACCCTGCATGAGGTAGCTGGTGAGTTCGTTCTGGCTGACCTTCACGCCCTCCGATTCGACAATCGAGTCGAGCAGGATTTGGGAGCGGAACGTTTTCTCGCTCGACTCGGTGACCTCGGCGCGGTGCGCCTCATCCTCGAGGCGATTCTCGTTCTCGAGGTGGCGGTGAACCTCGTCTTCGACCAGCTTCGGCGGCACAGGAATCTCGACGGACTTCAGCAGCACGTCGACGATCTGGTCGCGGGCCTGGGCTCCCTGGCCGAACGCCTTCGACTTGGCGACCTGCTCTTTGATGTCGGCCTTGAGCTCTTTGATGGTGTCGAACTGGCTGGCGATCTGGGCGAAGTCGTCGTCGGCTTCGGGGAGCTCGCGCTCCTTCACGGCGAGGAGGGTAACAGTAATGAGGGCGGTCTCGCCCTCATGGTCGCCGCCGAGCAGTGTCGATTCGAAGGTCGTGGTCTCGTCGGCGCTGAGGCTGTCGAGGGCTTCGTCGATGCCCTCGATGAGCTCGCCCGATCCGACCTCGTACGAGATGCTCGTCGCGGAGTCAACCTCGTCATCGCCGATCTTCGCGACGAGGTCGAGCTGGGCGAAGTCGCCCTTCTTCGCTGGGCGGTCAACGGTCACGAGCGTTCCGAAGCGGCTGCGCAGGGCATCCAACTCATCTTTGACGTCATCGGCTGAGACCTTCGCCTCGTCGACGGTCAGCGTGAGCCCCTCAAGCGACGGCATGTCGAACTCGGGGCGCACATCCACCTCGACGACCAGCTCAAGGTCGCCGCTGAAGTCTTTCACCTCGGGCCAGGTTTTGATGTCGGCCTCGGGGCGACCCAGCACGCGGATCTTTTCCTCGACGACGGCCTGGCGGTAGAACTTATCCAAGCCGTCGGTGACGGCGTGATTCAGGATCTCTTCGCGGCCCACACGCTGGTCGAGCAACTGCTTCGGGATTTTGCCCTTACGGAAGCCCGGGATGTTGACCTGCGAGCCGATGTGCTCGTAAGCATGCTGGATGCTCGGCTGAAGCTCTTCGGGGGTCACTGAGATGTTCAGCTTGACGCGGGTGGCGGTCAGCTTCTCAACCGTGGTCTTCACGTTGATGTTCTCCTGTTGATCGTGGGGGGATGTGCTGTCGGGGCGACAGGATTCGAACCTGCGGCCTCTCGGTCCCAAACCGAGCGCTCTACCAAGCTGAGCTACGCCCCGGACTGTCAGTAAATGCTGTAGCTCAATGGCCTCGGTCGAAACCGGTGAGGTTGCTGTCGAAAATTGGCCTAGGCAAGTCTAGCTGAGCCCGACGGGACTTTCGCCTGCAGGCCCCGCCGAGGTCATTCAGCCCATGTAGATCTTGCGCAGTGACTCTGTCACTGTCCAGATGGTGCGCGTGCCGGCCAGGAGATGACCGACGAATCCGGGCCCCAGTTCCAGCGTGTAACCAGCGTCGACGAATTCGACGGTCGCTGCCCCCGCCAGCACGACGAAGATCTCGTCGACTTCCACGTCCGCCATGGCGCCGGGGGTCATCTCCCACACTCCGTAGCCGTGACCATCGAACACGCCGAGTTCGGCGAGACCGGTGGTGGGCTGCCCCGCGACGACCTGTTCCGCCGGCACGGGCTCGTGCTCGAGGGTCAGAGCCAGCGCCGCCGCATGATCGATCATGAATCGAAACCCAGGCCGACGGCATCCAGCGAGCGAAGCAAGAGGTTTCGCTTGCCGCCATTGTGGTCTGCCCGGTTGAGGGCCCAGCGCGTGGCCTGCACTCCGAGAGCGGCGGCCGGCTCTGGCGGGAACGGCAGCGGGGTTGCCCTGACCATGTCGAGGCTGGTGCGCTCGGTTTCGTCGCCGCTGAGGTGGTCGAGCATGACGTTGGCGGCAAACCTGGTCGCCGCCACACCGAGCCCGGTGAACCCTGCCGCGTAGGACACCCTGTTGCTGAAAGCCCGGCCAAAGAACGCGCAGAAGCGGGTGCTGGTGTCGATCACGCCCGCCCAGCGGTGGCTGAATCGCAGCCCCTGAAGTTGTGGAAACGTGGTGAAGAAGTGGCTGGCGAGCAGTTCGAAGCTTTCCCGGCGGTCGTCGTATTCGGGCTTGATGCGGCCGCCGTAATGGTAGATCGCGTCGTAGCCGCCCCACAGGATTCGGTTGTCGGCGCTCAACCGGTAGTAATGGAACTGGTTGGCAACGTCGGCGATACCCTGGCGGTCGCCCCAGCCGATGCTCGCCAGCTGATCGTTACTGAGCGGCTCGGTCATGAGCACATAGTCGTAGACGGGAACCGTGTGAAGTCGGTAGCGCTTGAGCAACGAGGGAAACGCGTTGGTCGCCAGCGCCACCCGTGAGGCCAGGGCAGTGGCAGACCGGGTTGACACGGCTACGGCTCCGGATGCCTCCCGCTGCAGTCGCGCGACCGGGGAGTGCTCGAACAACTCAACTCCGAGTTCGGCGCAGGCCAGCGTGAGCTCCCTGGCAAGCTTCCCGGGGTGCAGCATAGCCGTGTCGCGAGTGCTCCAGAGGCCGCCAAGGTAGGTGGGCGAGTTGACCTGGGCCCGCATAGCCTCGGCGTCGAAGAACAGCGCATCGTGGCCGTTGTGGGCCGCACGCAGTTCGTCGACCTGATATTCCTCGGTCGCCACGGCGAGCGAGCCGGTGCGCTCGAAATCGCAGTCGAACCCCAGCTCGGCCACGGTAGCTTCGATCTCGTCGAGGTTCTGAAGGCCCAGCCGGGTGAGCTGCTCGAGCTCCGATGCGAATCGGTTCTGACCGTTCACCTCGCCGTGGGTGAGGGTGGCTTCGCAGAATCCGCCATTACGACCGGATGCGGCCCAGCCGATGGTGCGCGCCTCCAGGACCGCGACTTTCGCATCCGGGTCTCGTTGCTTTGCCATCAGCGCCGTCCACAGGCCTGTGTAGCCGCCACCCACCACGACGAGATCCCAGCGGGAACTGCCGGCGAGAGCGTCATATACCGGCGAGGCAAGGTCTTCGAGCCAGAAGGGCGCGAGTCGGGAGCCTGCCAGGGATGTTGCGATACTCGAGTGGGCGGGAATGCTTCGTTCAAACGCTGTGCTGGTCATATCGGCCTCGAGGTAGGGTTCGAGAAAATCCTAGTCTTCGGCGAGCACGATCACCCTGTCACCGGCGGCGAAGGTGACGCGATCGGTCTTCCTGGGATTGACGATCACACCGTAGGAGTCGACACTCGAGCGGGCCTTCGCGGCGATGCGATACCCCATAGCGGTCTGGCCTCGCCGACGCGCGGCTTCGAGCACCGTGTAGAAGTCGACACTGGTGCCAGGCGTGACGTAGTGCTCGGCGGGGTTCAGATACACCTCGCTGCCGTCGCTGGCGAAGAGCGTATTGAAGACCTCGCTGAGCTTCCTGTTCTCCGAGATCTGCGAAAGCAGCAGGCTGATCAGTTTGTCGCTGACGATGAAGTCGTCTGCGTTGGTGACCTCCGCAAGCTCGCGGTTGCGGTCATCCAACATTTCACTGACGATATTGAGGTCAATGCCGGTGCGCTCCTCGATGGCTCGCAGCTGCAGCAACGTGATCAGGGTTTTGCCGTCCGCGCGCTGGGCGTCGAGCGTTTCGCGGTAGGCGAGCACGATGATGTGATCGAATTTCTCGACCTCGAGGCCGTCCAGCAGAGCGCGGCTTGTGGCGTCCCCGCGCTGGAAGGTGATGGCCAGGTTGTCGTACGAGGGGAAGGTCGGCTCGTCGACATCCGCGAGCAGGGTGACGGATGATCCCGGAGGAACGTACTCGTCCAGTTCCTTCAGCATCCCGCCGAGACCGGTGTTGTACCCGAGCACGAGGGTGCGCTCGGGGTGCGGAGCAGGGGTCGGCGTGGAACTGATGGCCGAGGCATCCGGAGCCCCAGGGGTTGCCAGCTCGATCATGCTGTCGTCTTCGGCGATAACGATGAGCTGGTCACCAAAGTCGTATGTCGTCTCGGGCGAGGGGTTGAGGTGCACGACCTCGCCCTTGAGGATTCCTATGACTGTCGAGGTTGCGAAGGCGAGCTGCGTCTCGAAATAGGTCTGGCCGTGCAGGGTGGGCTGACCGGTGAAATAGATCTCATCGCCATCGAAGTCGAGCAGCTCGGCGTACACGACGCTCAGGCCACTTTGGCGGCAACTCTGCACGGTGATGCGACCAATGAGATCGCTGCCGAGCACCCAGTGCGCTTCGTCGCGCCCTACCAGGTGGGCGGCTTCGAGGTTCGACTCGTGCTCGATCTCGCCGACGATGTGGTATTTCTCCGCGGTACGACGGGGGTTATTGGTCAGCGCCAGCGCGGTCTTGATGACGTCTGAGTCAGGGTCAGGACTGCCTTCAGGTGCGATCAGGATGATGCTGCGCGCCGTGTGCGGATTGCTGATCTCCAGGTCGGTGAGGTCCATCGGGTCGCCGGTGCGGCAGATGATCTTCGTGTTGCCGGTCTTGCCCAGCTTCGCGGCGAGTTCGTCCACCATCTCGACCTTGTCTTTATTGGCGAGGATCACGATGAACGATGTGCCGCGCGATTCGTTGGCGATGACGATCTCGGAGACGATCGGGAACACCTTGCTGCTCCAGCCAAGAATCAGCGTGTGGTCGGTTTCGAGCACTCGCGACCGGCCTTTGCGCAGGTCTTCGACCTTCGAATCGAACGCCCCCGAGATGATGCCGATGAGGCTCGCCACGATGATGAGCCCGCCGACGGTGATGACGAGCATCAGGATGCGGAACAGCCAGCCAGTGTCGCCGCCCATCGTGCCCGGGTCGAGTGTGCGCATCAGGTTGCCCCACAGCGTGTCGCCCGGGTTGGTCTTCGGGTCGTCATTCGGATAGATGCCGAACAGGGTGAACAGCGAGACGATTCCGAAGACCACGAGCACGAGCACGACAGTGGCGATGCCCAGCAGTGCGATCAGGGCGATGGGTCCTCGCGACATCCAGTTATCGAAGCGGTAGCGAAAACGCTCGCCGAAGGTGGGCTTGATCATGGGGTCCCCTGTCGCAGGATGTGCAGGATCGGCACCTGCGCGTGGCTGCCCTAAGCGTGGCACAGCGCGGCTTCGGCGGCGAGTAGACAGAACAACCCACTACAGGGGGTGTGGGGCGATGGATGCACGGCACCCTCGCTCAGTCGGGTACAGTGATTAACGGCTCTTTGGTCGCCTGGCGGCCGGAACCCGGGGATGTAGCTTAATGGTAAAGCCTCAGTTTTCCAAACTGATGACCGGAGTTCGATTCTCCGTATCCCCTCGAAAGAGCAATGGCCGGCCGCCCTCTGGCGCGGCCGGCCATTGCTCTTTCGAAAGAGGTCGAGCGCATCGAGTAGGCCCCCGCTGAGCAGTCCGGACCGCTGCGGAGCAGTGGGCAGGCGGCTCAGTAGGGGATCTCCGTATCCCCTCTCTCCAATGGCGTCCCGCCGCGCGCGCAATGTTGCCTCGCGGTTGATATGTGGTGCCGGGTACCCTCGAAACATGGGTAAGCGCACGGCGTAGGCCGATTCGCTGCACGACGCGATCGGTCGCCACCGCTCGGAGGTACTTGGCGTGCTCTGGCGATATGGCGCCACCAATGCTCGCCTGTTCGCTTCGGTGGCTCGCGGCGATGCGACGGCGTCCAGCGACATCGACCTGATGGTGGCGCTTGGTGCGGCTGGCGGCAATCCCCTCATGCGAGTCGCGGGCATCGGAGAGGAACTGAGTCAGATCCTGGGAGTCCGCGTCGATGTGGTTACCGATGAGCTGCTCCGCGACGCTGTGTCGGCCACGGCATTGGCCGACGCAGTGCCACTGTGACCAGAGCACCCAACGAGCGGTTCCGCATGGGGCTACTAGATTCGCTCCCGAGGTTCCTTGGGCCAGCGTCGCGGGATCGTGCAACATCGTGATCCGCGAATACTTCCGGATTGAGCCCCGGCTAATCCAGGACATCGTCGACAATGAGCTTGTCCCCTGGCCAACGCAATCCGAGGCACTCGCTAGATCCAAAAATCTCGGAGACGGCGACGCAAGCACGCGGGCGCACAAAGTATCGTCCGCGACTCGTAGTCGAATCGTTCGGGATGTAGCTCAAAATTAGGGCCCGAATTTTCGGAGAGTAGTTGCGCGGTCTCGAGTGCCAGCGTGCTCTTTTACGGCAAAAGGGACATGCGATGGCCGACCATCTCAGGTGCTCGGCCATCGCGTTCCAGCTCAGCGCTGACGCACGAGGCCCACCGCTGCCGCACCGAGCAGCGCGAGGGTCGCTGCGCCGAGGAACGTCCACGAAAAGCCTGACGTGAGTGCGGCATCCACGGGGCTGCCCACTGCCAGCAGCGACTCGGTTCGAGTCGCGGCAACTGTCGAGAGCACCGCCAGCCCGATGGCCCCGCCGATCTGCTGGCTGGTGTTCACCAGGCCGCTGGCGAGCCCGGCCTGGCCGTCACTCACCCCGGTGACCGCCAGCTCGGTGCCGGCAACGAAAGCGCCGCCAAGCCCGATGCCGATCACGATCGTCGGCGCGAGAAGGTGCGCGACGAAGGTCGCATCACTCGGGGCGAACGACAGCCACACCAGTCCCGCGGCGAGCACGACCAGCGAGCCGACCAGGGTCTGCCGCACGCCGACGCGGGCGATGATTGTCGGGACCACCCCGGCGATCAGCACCAGCGATCCGGCAAGCGGCAGTTGGGTGAGGCCTGCGGTCAACGCGTCGTAGCCGAGCACCGCCTGCATGTAGACCGAGAGCGAGAAAAATAGCGCGACTGTCGCGCCGCCGAGGGCCAGAATTGCCAGGTTTCCTGCGGTAATCGACGCCGTGCGGAAAATGCCGAGCGGCACCAGAGGCGACGACGATCGTGACTCGATGACGACGAATGCCGTCAGAAACACTGCTGCGGCCGCGAACAGCCCGATGACCAGTGGATGCCCGAACCCCAGCCCCGCGGATTGCGTGAAGCCCGCAACCAGGGCCACAAGCCCCGTGGTGACGGTGATGGCTCCGGGGAGGTCGAGGCGCTGCCTCGTACCGACGGGATCCCTCGTGATCAGCCTGGGGATAACCAGCAGCACGATGACGCCGACGGGCACGTTGACGAAGAACACGGCCGACCAGCCGAAGGCCGCGGTGAGCACGCCGCCGAGTAAAACACCCGCGGCACTGCCGATGCCCGCGACGGCGCCCCAGATGCCCAGCGCCCTGGCGCGATCCCCCGGGGTGCGGAACAGTTGCGTGAGCAGCGCGAGCGAGGCCGGCGCGAGCAGCGCCGCCGACGCACCCTGCAGTGCCCGCGCGGTGAGAAGCATCTCGCCGCTGATGGCGAGCCCGGCCAAAGCCGAGGCAGTCACGAACCCGAGCACCCCGACCAGGAACATCCTGCGATGCCCGAAGCGGTCTGCCAGTCGCCCGCCGAACAGCAGCAGTCCTCCAAACGGCAGCACGTAGGCCGTGATCACCCCGCTCAAGGCGGCGGTGTCGAGGGCAAGATCCGCACCGAGGGAGGGCAGCGCGATGTTGACGATGGATGCGTCGAGCACGACCAAGAACTGCGCGAGGGCGAGCACGACGAGCGCCCACCACCGCCCGGTGCTGCGATCGAGCGCGGGGGGCGGGCTGGTATTGCTGTCTGTCTGGATCATGATTCTTCCTTTCGTGGATGGCGGGAGCTGAGGCTTTAGCGCGAGCCTCGGCGCCGGAGGAGGGTGACGATGATCGCCAAAGCCGCCGCAGAGATGAGGCCGACGAACACCGGGTGGATATCTTTGGAGAGACTTTGTGCGGGGTCACTTCGGAGCGCCCAGATCACCAGTGGCGTCGCGTACAGGGCGGTGAGCAGGGCCGCCCACCACCGAAGGGGCTTGATCCGCGCATCCCTCAGCGCGCCCACCAGGATCAGGAGCACGGGCACGATCGCGACCATGGCGAACTGGCCGATGAGTAGTACCGGAATGGCGATGGCTGAGATCAGGGCGTATCGCGGGGTGCGACGACCAGTCGAGGTGTTGGGTGTAACGGCTTTCATGATGATTTCCTTTGATCGGTGAGTGACTAATCAATCACTCATGCAGACAAAACTCAGCACGCGTGGCGAGTACCCTTCAGCGCCGGTCTGGGTGACGGATGCCGTGGAGCAGGATGCGCGCCCACTCCCCGGAGTCAGCGTCGACTCCAGCGGCGACGATCAGATGGCAGAGCTGCCCGACGGCGATGAAACTCTGCACCGCGTCATCCGGAGCACCAGAGCGACCTTTCGCAAAAATTGTGATGCGCCGGATGCCTCGGCGCACCGCCTCGGCGATCTCGGGAACGTCTGTCGCCGCCTGCGCATGCACCTGCAGCATCAGCAACTCGCGGTCGGCGATGAGGTCGGAGTAGGCATCGCCCATGGCATGGAGAACGGTCTGTGGCGACTGGTCTTGTGCGGCATCCGCGCCCTCAGCCAGGGCCGCCTCGGTCAGGGCGTAACACTGTTCGAGCGCGGCAACGAACAGCGCCTCCTTACCCGAGAAGAGCTTGAACACGTAGGCGGAGGAGATCTTTGCCCGCGCGGCAACCGCGGTAATGGGTGTTCCGAGATACCCCCTGCGGGAGAACTCGCTGACGGCAGCCGAGATGACACTTTCGCGGCGAGCCTCTGCCGTGGAGAGGACTGAGGCGCGTGGAGACATGTGAGTGACTGTACACTCACTACGCACTTGAGGTCAAATGTGGTTCACTGATTGACGGAGGGGAGTAATCCCCACAGGCTTCGTCGTCATTACGGTCGTGCGTCACGATCCGGCGAAGCCGGCCCACCGGGCTGGACCAGACCTCCGAGCGAGCTAACACCTCGGAAGGCGGCATCCACCATGGAAATTCCAGTCTGGGCTTGGCTGACAGTGTTGGGCGTCATAGCCTGCATGCTCGCCATTGACCTCATCGCGCATCGCACCGCTCACGTCATTGGGGTTCGAGAAGCCGCCGGATGGTCGATCTTCTGGGTGGCGTCAGGCATCACCTTCGGCGGCATCATCTGGTGGCTGTTCGGAGCCGAGTTCGGCCAGCAGTACTTCGCGGGGTTCGTCATCGAGAAATCCCTCGCCGTCGACAACGTGTTCGTCTGGGCGATCATCTTCGCCGCGTTCGCCGTACCACCCCAGTTTCAGCATCGAGTGCTCTTTCTCGGCGTGCTCGGTGCGCTGGTGTTCCGGGGGATCTTCATCGCCGCGGGCGCCGCGCTGATCGGCAACTTCGGATGGGTGCTCTATCTCTTCGGCGCATTCCTGGTGTTCACCGGCGTCCAGATGCTGCGCCAGCGAAACGAGCACTTCAACCCCGAGAAGTCTCGCACCCTGAAGTGGTTCCGCGGCCACGTGCCCATGACGGACGCCTTTTACGGGCAGCGGCTTGTTGTTCGAAAGGCAGGAGTGTTGCTCGCGACACCTCTGCTCGCGGTTCTCGTGCTTGTCGAGGTCACCGACATCGTCTTCGCGGTCGACTCCATCCCCGCAATCTTCGCCGTCACATCAGAGCCATTCCTGGTCTTCACCGCTAACGCCTTCGCCATCCTGGGACTCAGAGCGATGTATTTCCTCCTCGCCGACCTCATGCATCGCTTCATCTATTTGAAGGTCGGCCTCGCCGTGCTGTTGGTCTGGGTCGGCGTGAAGATGCTGCTGCTCGACGTGTTCTACATCCCGACGACCGTGTCGCTGCTGATCATCGCGCTCATCCTGGCTACCTCGATCATCGCCAGCCTGCGCGCGACCCGGGGTCAAGCGCGACGCGCCATCGCTGAGGGCGCGGTCGGGCCGTTCCGGATGGCCACCGACGACGAGCTCGCCGAGGTCGACCCCACCTGGCGGAGGCCGATGACGCGCAACGCGAAATGAGGCGGCGGCCCCGCGCGACGCGCCGTGCTCTCGGTGCGCTCCCCAACACGCTGCGTACAGTGAAGCAATCCACCCAACCCCAGGAGGAAACATGAAATGCCCTACCGATTCAGCAACACTCGTCATGAGCGAACGTAGCGGTGTCGAGATCGACTACTGCCCCGAGTGTCGAGGCGTGTGGCTCGACCGCGGAGAGCTCGACAAGATCATCGACCGCGCCGAAGCCGATTTTGCTGCCAGCGCGCCAGCACCTCCCACGGCACAGCAACCCACCCCGGCACCGCGCTCCCAGGACCCTCGCTACCGCAGCCCTCAGCACGACGACCGCGACAGCAATCGCGGCTACGACGACCGTGATGGTTACCGCGGAAAGAAGAAGGAATCCTGGATCAGCAGCCTGTTCGATTGAGGTTCTTGACCGGATGAGGAGTCGGTGACGCTTTCGGGGAGACTCGCCCGCTGCCTACGGGAGGGATGCCCCGCACAAGCGCACCGCAGCGTCAGCGGATCGCGGCGGCGATCTCCGCGCGGGCGACATCGCCTTCGGGCATGGGCAGGATCGGGTAATTGTGCAGCATCCCGGCGCCCTCGTGGTAGTCGACCTCGAGCCCGGCCGCGGCGGCCAGCGGCAGGAACCGCAGCGTGTCGGCGTGCACGATGTCACGGGTTCCGCTGAACAGGGTGATCGGCCCGAGGCCTGCCAGGTCGCCGTGGAGGGGGCTCACCCGCCAGTCGTCTTCCG
>NZ_JANLVV010000299.1:0-9728 GCF_031364185.1 Salinibacterium sp.
TGCCGTCGCGGGGGCGGGTGGCATCCATCGGTCAAGCACTGGCCCGATGCGGTATGCCGCGGCGGCCGGCCTGCGCGAGCTCGTGGTCGACCTGGCGCGAGGTATCGAGCTAGAGCAGGGCGTCATGGTCGAGCACGTTGCGCCGGGCGAGGCTGACGGCGAGCGCTACGACACGGTGGTGCTCGCCATGCCAGACCCGCAGGCGCGACGGATGCTCGACGCGACATCACCACTGCGTGATGAGCTGGATGACGGCCGCGGGTGGGAGCCCAGCATCGCGGTCGTGCTGGAGTGGGCGGTGTGCGAGTGGCCGCCGTTCCACGCCGCTTTCATCAACGAGGTACCCGAGCTGACGACCATCGCCGACGATGGCGACCGGCGCGGTGACGCGGCCCCCGTGCTTGTCGCTCACACGACAGCGGACCTGGCCCGCCAGCACCTTGACGACCCCGACGGAGCAATCGCCCCTGCGGCCGACGCGGTGAGGCGCCTGCTCACCCTGCCGGATGCGCCGATGCGCTCGTTCGCGCACCGCTGGAGTTTCGCGCGGCCCGCGTCGCAGCATCCGGAGCCGTTCCTCTTGACCAAAGGAATCGGCGTCTGCGGGGATGCCTGGGGCGAGCGGTCATCGGTGGGCACGGCGTGGGCCTCGGGTGATGCGCTGGGCCGCGCGATCGCGGGCGGCCAGTAGCCGGTCGAAGAAGAACCGTCGCCTACTAACCTGACCTTCCGGATGCCGAATCGCCGCCATTCATTCGCTTCTCGACCGCCACGGCCGCGGCCCACAGCACCAGGGCGATGCCGGCCCCCAGAAAAACCCCTCCGATCGTGTCGGTCAGCCAGTGCACGTCGAGGTAGGTGCGACTGAATGACATGGCGACGATGGCCGCGACGATCAGCGCCCAGCACCACGGTCGCGCGAGCAGCAGTCCCGCGATCACCAGCAGCAGCACGAGGTTCGACACGTGACCGGACGGATAGGCCGTGAGAGTCACGGGGATCTGCTGGTCATCCGGCCTCGGACGCAGCAATACTGACTTCAGCAGTGTCACCGCCGGAGCGCCAGCGAGCCCTCCGATGAGCACCGCGGCCGCGAATGCCGGTCGTTCCAGCATCACGAGGATGACGGCGAGCAACGTGGGCAGGACAACCCCGAGGTAGACACGCGAACCGGCGACGTTCAGCCAGAGCGATGCGCTGGTGAGCCAGGGGGCTCGATGAAGGTTCCAGAAGTCATGCCACGCAACATCCAGAGCCAGCGGCCCATTGCCAAGCGCGGCAATGGTGGCACCGCCGCCGAGGCAGACCGCTATCAGGCCCATGCCCAGGACGGCCAGGAGAAGTGGATGGCGCTTCATCGCCCGAGCGTACCGCGACAGCCTGCTGAGCCTTACCTCGCTGGCGTGCCGGCATTCGCGGTGATTAGCTATGAATATGACCTCCGACGTGACGCCCGCCACTCATTCGAATGAGCCCCACGGCGCGGGGATCGCCGGGAGGCTGAACTGGCTTCGCGCGGGCGTGCTCGGCGCGAACGACGGCATCGTTTCGGTCGCCGCAATCGTCGTCGGTGTGGCCGGTGCGACCTCCGCGGTCGCTCCGATCCTGACCGCGGGTGTTGCCGGTCTGGTGGGTGGCGCGATCTCTATGGCCCTGGGCGAGTATGTCTCTGTCAGCAGCCAGCGCGATAGCCAGCACGCGCTCATTGCGAAGGAGCGACGCGAACTCGCCGAAATGCCGGAGCAGGAACTTGCCGAGCTGTCTGCCCTCTATGAGGCGAAGGGGCTGTCGGCCGACACCGCCGTGACGGTGGCCCGGGAACTCACCGCCCATGACGCGCTGAGCGCGCATCTCGAGGCGGAACTCGGCATCAACGAGGAGGACGTGGTCAGCCCTTGGCAGGCCGCCGGCGCATCCGCCCTCGCCTTCGTCATCGGAGCGGTGCTGCCCATGGTGGCGATACTCCTGCCTCCCGCACAGCTGAGGGTGCCGGTGACATTCGTCGCGGTGCTTGCCGCGCTGGCCCTCACCGGCATCATCAGTGCCCGGATCGGCGGCAGCCATTGGCTCAGGCCGACGCTGCGAGTGGTCATCGGTGGGGCAATCGCGCTGGCAGCAACCTTCCTTATCGGCACGCTTCTCGGCACCTCCGGCATGGTCTGACCCGACCGCACCACTCCCATCCTGCTGGTGGCAGGCTCATAGCCAGCGCATAGGTTGCCGACACAAACTTCTGCCATGCCCACCCAGATCACGGTGAGACCCGACCCGCGACAGTTTCCGTCGTCGTCCAGGGTCAACTACCAGCGCAGGTTTGTGCGCCGGTCCCGCCGCGCCGATCTGCTGGTCATCTCGCTCTGGGCATCGGGGGCCGCCGCCGCCGCGCTCTTCCTCGCGTCCGGCGGTGCTGGCCAGTTTGGCAGCCTCGCCGAGACGGTCACAAGCATGGGTATCGTCGCCGGGCTCATCGGCACCGATTTCATCCTGGTGATGCTGGTACTTGCCGCGCGCATCCCGTTCATCGATCGCACCATCGGCCACGATCGCGCGGTCGCCGTGCATCGCGCGCTCAGCAAGCCAGCACTCTACCTGTTGCTCGGCCACGGTGCCCTTCTTCTGATCGGTTACGGGATGAGTTCGGGCATCAATCCGATCGCGCAGATCGGGCCGATGCTGGCCCTGCCCGATATGCCACTCGCCTTCATCGCCATGGGCCTCATGATCACGGTGGTTGTGACCTCTCTCGTCGCGGTGCGGCGCAGATTCAGCTACGAGGGATGGCACCTGGTGCACCTACTCAGCTATCTCTCGGTGGCCTTTGCCCTCCCCCACCAGCTCAGCGTCGGCGGCGTTCTCGCCGTGGGCACCGCCCAGCGCGTGTACTGGATCGCGCTCTACGTGGTCGCTTTCGGTTGCCTCATCACCTTCCGTTTTGTCGAGCCGATCGTCTCGAGCCTTCGGCACCGCATCACGGTCGCCGGCACCACCACGATCGCCCCCGGAGTCACTTCCATCCACCTCAGTGGCCACAACCTTCGCGGGCTGGGTGCGGCCGGCGGGCAGTTTTTCATCTGGAGGTTCTGGACGGGCACGACATGGTGGCACTCGCATCCCATCTCCCTCTCCGCCGTGCCGACGTCCTCAACCGCGCGCATCACGGTGCGTGACCTGGGCTCGGGCAGCGCCAGGATCAGCGCGGTGCCGGTGGGCACCCGCGTGTCGATCGAGGGGCCGTACGGCCTCTTCACCGATGCCGCACGCACGTCGCCGAAAGTGGCGATCATCGCGGCAGGCATCGGGGTCACGCCGATCCGGGCGCTGCTGGATCATGCCAGGTTCGCGCCGGGCGAGGCGACCATCCTGCTTCGGGCGAGCACACAGGAGGAGACCTACCACTGGGACGAGATCCGAGAGTTGGCGGCCGCGAAGGGTGCGCGTTGCTACGTGATGGTCGGTCGCCGCTCGCGCGTGGGGCCCGGCTGGATATCCGAGCAGGATGCGCTGCGCGGCGTCACGCTCGCCGGAACGTTCCCGGATCTCGCCGACTCTGACCTCTACCTGTGCGGGCCCACGGCATGGCTGGACCTCGTCGAGGCGGATGCCAGGGCCACCGGCATCCCGCAGCATCAGATTCACGCAGAGAGGTTCGACTGGTGAGAACGCGCGCAGTCCTGGGAAGCATCTTCGCCTCGGTGGCGGTGCTGGTGGTCGGCTGGCAGGCCGGGGCGGCAGTGGTCGTGACAAGTACGGCGACCACCTCCGCACCCCAGGCCAGCGGGGTGACCCCGGCACCGGTGGTCGGCGGCACGCCCACTCCGGCAGCCACGCCCACCGCGGTTCCCGTACCCGCCGGGCCGGCGGATGGCACCTACACGGGTGCGAGCGTCGCCACCCGGTACGGTAGCGTGCAGGTCTCGATCGCGTTCGCCGGCGGGGCGATTACCGATGTCGCCGCCCTGAAACTGACGGATGCCGACGGCCGGTCAGTGCAGATCAGTAACCGGGCCGCCCCCCTGCTGCACGATGAGGTGCTGGCCTCGCAGTCCGCGAACGTCTCGAACGTGACGGGCGCCACCTATACGACGCGGGCCTATCTCTCCTCGGTGCAATCCGCGCTGGATCAGGCCGGCTTCTGATGCGTCACGTCATCGAGACGATGGGCACCGTGGCCTCGATCGACGTGACCGGCGCTGCCCTCGTCGACCTCACTGAGCTCGAGTCGATCTTTCGCGCGGTCGACGCCCGCTTCAGTCTTTACCGGCCCGACTCCGAGCTCAGCCTGATCGCCTCGGGGCGGCTGATGCTGACCGACGCCAGCGAGACGCTGCTTGCCAGTTACGCGCGAGCACTCGACTGGCGCGCGGCGACCCACGGACTTTTCACTCCGCACCGGCCCGACGGCACTATCGACCTCAACGGCCTGGTGAAGGCCGAGGCCATCGAGCAGGCCGGGGCCTTTCTCGATGGTTCGGGATGCCCGCAGTGGACGATCAACGTCGGTGGCGACATCCTCGCCCGAACGGCAACACTGCCCGCGCTCACCGGCATCGCCGACCCAGCGGATGACTCGGCCATCCTGTGCTCGATCGCACTGCGCGGCACCCGCCGGGCCATCGCGACCTCCGGTAGCGCGCAACGCGGCGACCACATCTGGCGCGGTGGCGACGTGCTGTCCCCGCACTTCGCGCAGGTGAGCGTGATCGCGGACGACATCGTCACCGCCGACATCCTCGCCACCGCGATTGTGGCCGGCGGCCCCGGTGCACTCGACGACATCACGGACCGCTGGCCGGTCGATGTGCTCGCGGTTGGCCGCGACGGAGTTCTCAGTGCGACGCCGGGGTTCCGCGCGGCGCTCTCACAATAAGCACCACCTGGTGAGTGATCAGCGCGGAACGGCCGGGATGGCGGACGTGGCATCGCGAGCGACATGACTCCTCGCATGCTCGACAGCCGTCCCGAGGTCAGTGAACAGATGATTCTGGTGCCGCAGTGAGGCGATGACTCCGACTCGGGTGGCGACCGGGAGGTGCCCAGGTCGGATTCCCTTCACCAGCACGGTCACGCCGCGACGCTCGAGGCCGTCGATCATCTCGGTGACAACCCGGGCGCCAGTGGCATCCAGCACCTGCAATTGCGACATTCGGATGATCACCACTGACACCCCCGAAATGCTGGTGACCCGCTCGAGTACACGCTGTGCCGCGCCGAAGAACAACGCCCCGTCGAGGCGGAACAGCGCAATGTGCTCATCTCCGGGCTGGGCTGGCAACGGAAGCTGCTCCCGCTGGACTCCACCGGAATTCGCCAGCGCTCGCAGGGCGAAGAAGGCGGCCACAGCGATACCGATACCGACCGCGACGATAAGGTCGACCGAGACGGTCACGATCGCCGTGACAATAAACACCACGGTGTCTGACCGAGTGGAGCCAACGACGCTTCGCACCGTCGCTACCGACACCATGCGCACCGCGGTGACCATGAGCACCCCCGATAGCGCGGCCAAGGGCACCTGTGAGATCACTCCGGTGGCGAAGTAGACGACGCCGAGTAAAACAACGGCGTGGGTGATGGCAGCCAGCCGCGAGCGTGCGCCCGATCGGAGGTTGACGGCGGTTCTGGCAATGGCACCGGTGGCGGGCATCCCGCCGAAGAAGCCGGAGGCGACCGATGCCAGACCCTGGCCCACGAGTTCCCGGTCTGCGTCATAGGGGCCCGTGTCGGAGATGGATGCGGCGACCCTCGCAGAAAGCAGCGACTCGATTGCGGCGAGAGCGGCGACCGTCAGTGCCGGGCCGACTAGTTGTCGCAGCACCGCGGCGTCAAACGCGGGAAGCGCGGGCGCCGGAAGCGAGTGGGGCAGAACGCCGATCCTGGCCAGCGGAAGTGCGAGCAATGCCGCAACAGATGAGACGAGCGCGATGGCGATGATCGAGCTCGGAACCTGCCGGTGGATGCGCGGGGCCACGACCATGATGGCCGCAACGACGGCGACCACCGCGAGTGACCAGGCGACGGTGGATCCATCAACGCGCGCGAACGACTGCACGGCTGCGATCGCAGCATTGCTGCTCGGCCCCGGGCTGGAGCCCACCGCGGCGGGAACCTGCTGCAGGAAAATGATGACGGCAATGCCCAGGGTAAAGCCTTCGATGACCGGCCAGGGTATGTACGAGACGACGCGGCCGAGCTTCACCGCCCCGGCTACGAACACCACGAACCCCGCCATGATGCTGACCAGTGCGACGGCCTCAATGCCGTGGGCGGCCACGATAGGCCCAAGCACAACGACCATGGCACCGGTGGGCCCTGAGACCTGGATGTTGGATCCGCCGAACACTGCCGCCACGAACCCAGCGACGATCGCCGTGACCAGCCCGGCCTCCGCCCCTGCGCCCGAGCTGACGCCGAAGGCCAGCGCGAGGGGAAGCGCGACAATGCCGACCGTGATGCCAGCGAGCACGTCTCCACGCCAGGTGCGCCGGACCGAGCGGTAGTCATCCCAACTCGGCAGTAGCGACCTAACGTAGCGGAGGGCCGTCACGAGGTCACGGTCGAGGCCAGGTGGCGTTGGGTCGTCTCGAGAATCTCGGCGAGTAGTGCACGGGAGACAATAAGCAGATCGGCGACCTGCGGATAGGCCAGGCTGTAGAACACCTGGCTCGCGCGGCGCTCGGCGACGACCAGGTTGTGGCGGCGCAGCACGGCAAGATGCTGGGAGAGATGGGATGCCTCCATCCCGGTATCCGCCATGAGCTCGGTGACAGAGATGCCAGGGTGCACCGAAAGCACCTCGAGCACACGTACCCTCACGGGGTGTGCGAGGCCTTTGAAAAGGTTGGCTTTGACTTCGTATAACGGTCGCCTGGCAACCGTGAATTGCTCCATGGCGTCGCGACTTGATGATTTCATCACTTCATCATATCGCGCTCAGCTCGACATGCGAGGACTTTGTGCCCTACCGATCTGCACTCGCGCTTCGTAGCGTGGGCGTATGACGCAAATAATGAACGACGTGGAGTTGAAAGCTGCCGTAGTCGATGAGCTGGACTGGACACCGAGCGTGAATAGCGCCCAGATCGGTGTGGCAGTCTCCAACGGAGTTGTCACGCTCGCGGGAGAGGTGGGTAGCTATCCCGAAAAGCGTGACGCCGAACGGGCCGCATTGCGTGTTCGGGGAGTTACTGCTGTCGCGGAGGAAATCACGGTGCGCAGCATTTTCGCCGACGTGGGAGATGTACACATTGCACATAAGGCCAGTGCGGCCCTCGAGCAGGCCGTCGACGTGCCGCCAGACCAGGTCAAGGTCGAAGTGCACGATCACACCATCACCCTGTCGGGGCACGTCGCCTGGCAGTTTCAACGTGCCGCCGCATACCGGTCGGTTCGCTTCCTGAAGGGCGTTACCGATGTTGTGAACGCCATCATCATCCAACCGGCCGTTTCGACCGACGACGTTAAGGACGCCATCAGCACCGCGATCGTGCGCAGCGCCCAACACGAAGGCGACGGCATCACCGTCGTCGCAGATGGGGATGGCGCAGTCACACTAACCGGGAACGTCCATTCCTGGGCCGAACGCCGACAGAGCGAACACACTGCCTGGTCCGCACGGGGAGTAACCAGCGTCACCAATAAGCTCCGCGTCCACAACTAAACCAACCCGACGACGGCGCTATCGCCGTCTGAGCGCGAAACCCGCGCATCCTCACGCGTGATCGCCAGGTTCTGAACATCCCGTGTCTGCCGATCCGGGGCTGATGGTTCGGTCCTCGTGGAGATGACGGGGCGACGATCACATGAGAAGGAACGCCGGGATATGAACCGTTGTGTCAGGAATCGCGGAGTGCGCAAGAATCCGCTCTTGGTCCGCGTTGTCGAGACCACGCTCATCAGAGTGCACGCGGCGCGGCCGCCGAGAGTCGCTTGATGAAGGATTCCCCCCGAACGCGAGCCCCGGGAGTCTCGTGGCCCCCGCGATACCCGCTAGTCGCCCTCACCATTGCCGTCGGTATCGTCGGGGCGATCCTGTGGCTGCTGGGTTTCGAGCTCATCACACGATGGATATTCAGCATTTTCGCGATAGCGGTGGCTTGTCTCCAGGCGGTGCGGATGGTGAAACAGCTGCGCCAGGGCGTATTCGGCGTCGACCTGCTCGCGATCATCGCGATCGTCTCCACGGTGGCGGTGGGTGAGGTTATCGCGAGCATGATCATCGTGCTCATGCTGAGCGGCGGGGAAGCCCTGGAAGACTTCGCTCAGGGTCGAGCCCGGCGCGAGTTGAGTGCGCTCCTGGACCGCGAGCCACAGACCGCACACCGGCTTGTACCCGGATCAAGTGAGGTCGACGATATCTCCGCGGCGCAGGTGCGCATCGGCGACGTCATCCTCGTGCGATCGGGAGAGGTCGTTCCCGTCGATGGCGCCCTGATATCCCCGAGCGCCGCATTCGACGAATCGTCGCTCTCTGGCGAAAGCCTGCCCCGCACCCGCATCGCCGGTGAGACCGTGCTCAGCGGCTCGGTCAATGGAACTGTTTCGGTGACGATCACCGCACGTGCAACCGCTGAAAACAGCCAGTACCAGGGCATCGTCAGCCTGGTGAAACAAGCGTCAGCGAATCGCGCACCCGTGGTGCGGCTTGCTGATCGCTATGCGGTGCCTTTCACCATCGTGTCGCTCGCAATCGCGGGGATCGCCTGGTTTGCCTCGGAGGATCCTGTGCGCTTCGCCGAGGTTCTTGTACTGGCCACGCCGTGTCCACTGCTCATTGCTGCGCCTGTGGCGTTCGTGGGCGGGATGAGTCGCGCCGCCCGTCACGGCATCATCGTCAAGGGTGGTGGTGTGCTCGAGACTCTCGCGCGAGTACGAACCGTCGTCTTCGATAAGACCGGCACTCTCACCTACGGAACCCCGAAAATCGTGAGGATAGCGGCACTCAAGCCCTTCACCGAGGACACACTACTGGCACTCGTCGCCTCCGCCGAACGACAGTCATCGCACGTGCTCGCCGCGTCGATCGTCGCGACCGCCACAGAACGAGGGCTCGCTATTGTCGAGGCCTCGACATCCATAGAGGTCGCCGCCCAGGGGGTTACCGCCACGATCGGCGATCGCACCGTCGCTGTCGGCACGCTCGCGTTCGTGCGGGCCGTCGCACCCGACGTGACGGAATCTGCACTGTCGGGCGGCGAGCTGGCGATCTATGTGGCCATTGATCGAAAATTCGCTGGCAGCATCATCGCCACCGATAGCGTTCGCACCAACGCCGCCACGACCATCTCGACCCTGCGACAGCGAGGGATCGCCCGGATCATCATGCTGACGGGTGACGCGCAGGCAACAGCAGAACATGTGGCACATGCGGCAGGAATCACCGAAGTCACGGCGAACTGTTTACCTATCGACAAGGTGAACCTCGTGCACAACATCACCGAGCGACCGGTGCTCATGGTCGGAGACGGAGTCAACGATTCCCCCGTGCTCGCCTCTGCCGATGTCGGTATAGCGATGGGCGCGCGCGGCGCTACTGCCGCCAGCGAGTCAGCGGCGGCCGTGATCCTTATCGACGATATCTCGCTCGTCTCCATGGCCGTCGACGTCGGACGGGACACCGTGCGGATCGCGCTGCAAAGCATCTGGCTTGGGATCGCACTGAGTGTCGGTCTGATGATCGTCGCCGCAGTAGGAGTCATCCCCGCAACCGTCGGCGCCGGCATCCAGGAGCT
>NZ_JANLVV010000303.1:0-3180 GCF_031364185.1 Salinibacterium sp.
CGCCGTCGCGCTGCGGCGGCACCACCATGCGCCGGGCGATGACGTTGGCAGCTCCCGCGCCGAGCTCTTTGCGAACAATGTGCAGGGCGGCGTCGATGCCGGCGGCCGTGCCCGCGCTGGTCACCACGTGGCGATCCTCGACGAACAGCACGTCCGGGTCGACCATGGTGCCGGGGAAGCTCGCGGCGAGCTTTTCGGCATGCATCCAGTGGGTGGTCGACTTTCTCCCCTCCAGGATGCCCGCCTGGGCGAGCGCGAACGCCCCACTGCACACGCTGAGCACCCACGCTCCTCGAGCTTCCGCCGCGCGGATCACCGACAGGTAGCGCTCATCCACGCTCTCCATGGCATGAGCGGGCACCGCGATCAGGTCGGCGCTGGCCGCGACATCCAATCCGGAGGGGATGATCATGTCGAAACCGAGGCTCGTGCGCACGGCTCCGGGGTCGGCCGTCGCAATCGTGAAGTCGAACGTGGGCCCGCCGCTGTCGCTGCGGTCGACACCGAACACCTCGCAGATGACGCCGAATTCGAAGGGGGCGACACCCGGAAGGGCGAGCAGGACGATGGTGCGCAGCATAAAACCCCTTGGCAGATATTCGACGGATATTGGTAAGCCTGCCACTGGTGGCAGTATTACGCAAACCTTAGATTTACTGCCATGGTGTTTCTTCTCGTGATTCTCGCGGTCGTCGCCGTCGCCTCCATCGTCGCAACCCTGCGCCTGATGGCCACCGACGGGTACCGGAGAACGCCCAGGCGCACGGGCTTCGCAGACCGGCAGTAGCGTTGGAGCCATGACTTGGCTAGTGACAGGCGGCGCCGGATACATCGGATCTCATGTGGTGCGGGCACTACGGGAGGCCGAGCTACCCGCGCTGGTGCTCGACGACCTCTCCACCGGCTTTGAAAACTTCGTGCCGGCTGGCGTGCCCTTCGTGCGGGGGAGCATCCTCGACGGCGAACTGCTGGTGCGCGTCATGCAGCAGCATCACGTGAGCGGGGTCATCCATGTCGCCGGATTCAAATATGCGGGTGTGTCGGTCACCAGGCCGCTGCACACCTACGAGCAGAACGTCACCGGCACGGCGACCCTCCTGGCGGCCATGGAGTCGTGCGCGGTCGATCGGATCGTCTTCTCCTCGAGCGCCGCCGTGTACGGCACCCCCGACTCCGAGCTGGTCACCGAAGAAACACCGAGGGTGCCGCAATCCCCCTACGGCGAATCGAAGCTGATCGGCGAGTGGCTGCTGGCCGACCAGGCGGTGGCTCGCGGGCTCCGGCACACCTCGCTACGCTACTTCAACGTCGTCGGCTCAGCCTCCCTGGAGCTTTACGACGCCAGCCCGCACAACCTCTTCCCGCTGGTGTTCGCGGCCCTTCTCGACGGCAGGATCCCGAGGATCAACGGTGACGACTATCCGACACCCGACGGCACCGCCGTGCGCGACTACATTCACGTCGCCGATCTGGCGGCGTCGCACGTGGCGGCCGCGCGCCGACTCGACGCGGGTGAACCGGTAGAGCCGGCGTACAACCTCGGCAGCGGGGCAGGCAGTTCGGTGGGCGACATCATGCGGGCGGTGCAGGATGCCACGGGCATCCGGTTCACGCCCGACATCGGCCAGCGCCGCCCCGGTGATCCCGCCCGGATCGTAGCTGCGGGGGAGCTTGCGGCCCGCGACCTCAACTGGACCATGCGTCACACGCTTCGTGAGATGGTCGAAAGCCAGTGGATCGCGACTCGCCGCGCGTCGCAACCCTCAGAGCGAGATTGAAGCATTTATCATTCCCGACTTGACTATCACCTAACTACAACGGTGTAATTATCCCTAACGCGCTTCGGTGGTCGGAACCGAGTGCGGAGGGGAGTAGGAACATGGCGGAGAACGGGTATCGCACGGGTGTTCCTGACGACTGGTTCGTCGATCCAGTAAAGCTGGGAGTGCCGGGGGTTCGCAGGGTCGCAGTCGTCGACGACGAGAACGAGTTGGCGTGGCAGTCTGACTCACTCTGCGCCCAAACCGACCCCGAGGCATTCTTCCCCGAGAAGGGTGGATCGACCCGCGACGCGAAGAAGATCTGCACCTCCTGCGAAGTGCGAAACCAGTGCCTCGAGTACGCCCTTGAGAACGACGAGCGTTTCGGCATCTGGGGCGGTCTCTCCGAGCGTGAACGCCGCAAGCTGCGCAAGCGGGCGTAGCGGCTCGCGGCGCCCTCAGTGGTGACGCACCTCATATCCGTCGCACAGTCTCGCGCCTTTGCAGCGAGTCAATACGCGGCAAGCCGCCCTCACACCTAGTCTCTACACGTTATGCAACCGAGAGTCATTGCGGTGCTGGTGGCTCTCAACGGTGCCAGTTACCTTCCGAGAACGCTGGCCGCGCTCGCGGCTCAGACCCGGCGACCCGACTCGACGGTGTCCGTGGATTCCGCATCATCCGATGCCTCACCGGCCCTGATGAAAGCCGCAAACCCCACGCAGTTCGTCGCAACCCCAGCGCGTCGGTCGTTCGGTGGCGCCGTCGCGCATGCGCTTCAGGTCGCCCCGGCCGCCGAGTCTGAGGACGAGTGGATATGGCTGCTCGGCCACGACAATGCCCCAGCCCCCACGGCTCTTGCCGCGCTGCTCGGCGCGGTGGAGGTTGCCCCCTCGGTGGCCGTTGCCGGCCCAAAACTGATGCGGCTCGACGAACCAGACGTGATTGCAAGCTTCGGCGAGACGCTCACCGCAGACGGGCGCTCGGTATCGCTGGTGGACGGCGAACTCGACCAGGCCCAGCACGACGTGCAGAGTGACCACCTCGGGGTTGCCGCCGGCGGGATGCTCGTCAGGCGAACGGTGTGGTCGGCGCTCGGTGGTTTCGATCCCGCGCTGCCCAGCGCTGATGCCGCGCTCGACTTTTCGGTGCGCGCCAGGCTCGCGGGTCATCGTGTGATCGGCGTCCCTACTGCTCGGGTGTCGAGTGCGGGCCCGCCCGAGCTGTTCGGCCGGCGGTCGCTCTCCGTCGGCGCTCAGAATCGCATCCGCCGGAGCGCGCAGCTTCACCGCCGGCTCGCCTGGGCACCGGCCGTGGCCGTTCCGTTTCACTGGCTGACCCTCGTGCCGCTCGCGGTGCTCAGGTCGCTGGGTCACCTCATTGCCAAACGGCCGGGCGCCGTCGGCGGTGAGCTGGCTGC
>NZ_JANLVV010000317.1:0-3628 GCF_031364185.1 Salinibacterium sp.
GCCGAGCTGCTTCGGGATTCATGCCCACGGCCACAAACTCTCGCCCGAGTGCTGAGCGGGTCTGGAATACCAGAACTGCGAGCAAGGCCCCTGCGACGAGGTAGGAGGTTACGGGGAGGCCGAGGAAC
This sequence comes from Salinibacterium sp., assembly GCF_031364185.1. Classification (NCBI taxonomy): domain Bacteria; kingdom Bacillati; phylum Actinomycetota; class Actinomycetes; order Micrococcales; family Microbacteriaceae; genus Salinibacterium; species Salinibacterium sp. The sequence continues at coordinate 129 of NZ_JANLVV010000317.1, forward strand.
GTGCCGAAGTACAGCGCGGAGAAAAACCCTTCGTCCGTGATGGGGAGCGCGATGCTCCCGGTGAGCAGATAGCTCGCCCCGGTCGCGATACTCATGGTTCCGAGGGTGACGATGAACGACGGAACGCCTCCGATCACCGAGACCACGCCGTTGATCGCAGAGATCCCCAGGCCGACCATCATCACTATCAGAGCGGCCAGTGGCCACACCAACCCCATCGTGAGCAGGGACGCGAAGACGATAGTCAGGAGGCTGCATACGGCACCGACGGATAGGTCGATCTCCCCGACGAGAATCACCAGGGTCATCCCGAATGCGCAGAGGAGAAGGGTTGACGCGTCGTTGACGAGATTCTGCAGGTTGATCGGGTCGAGAAAGTAGGGGCTCAATGCACTGAAGAGCACGAGCAACGCGCCCGTACCCAACATCGGCAAAAGGGCACTTGTCGCCTGTCGACGAGCGGTGATCACGGACGCGCCCATCGTTCACACCTCCGCGGAGATGTCGCGGAACGCAAGCTCAAGGATGCTTTCCTCGCTTGCGCTGAGGCCGTCGATGATCCCGGCGAGACGCCCACCCGCCATAACCGCGATACGATCACTTACCGCGATCACCTCGGGGAGTTCGGAGGAGATCACGAGCACTGCGGCTCCGGCCCGCGCCGTCGATCTGATCAGTTCATGGATCTCCGCCTTGGCGCCCACGTCCACCCCCCGCGTGGGCTCGTCCAACAGGATGACATCGGGATTCGTTGAAAGCCACTTGGCGAGGGCAACCTTCTGCTGATTACCGCCGCTCAGGGTGTCGACCGCACGCGACGGCCCCTCTGTGCGGATGTTAAGGCGAGCGATCCATTCCTGAGCGCGGTCTCGGATGCTGCGGAGATTCAGAAACCCGCGAACCTGCATCGATCGAAGCACCGGGAGGGAGATGTTCTCCGCTATCGACATCGGGAGATGCAGCCCAGTCAGCTTTCGATCCTCCGACACGTAACAGACTCCAGCGGCGAGTGCCGCCTTGACGTTTTTGGGAAGGAACGGCTCACTCCGAAGGCGCATAGTTCCCGTCTCCACGGGATCGATCCCTGCGATCATGCGAGCGACTTCCGAGCGTCCCGACCCCATAAGCCCTGCCAGGCCCAGGACTTCGCCTCGCTGGAGGGCCAGACTTACATCGCGGACGACCCCTCCTCCCAACCCCTGAACAGTCAATACCTCGTGGCCGGATACGGGTGCTACGCGTTCCGTCGGCGCCAGTACACGACCCACCATCGCTGCGATCAATTCAGGGCGAGTCACGTCGTCCGCGGCACGCGTCATGACCGTATAACCATCGCGAAGCACAGATATCCGGTCTGCAAGGGCGAAAACTTCGGCCATGCGATGTGTCACATACACAATGGCAACTCCCTGACCCCGCAACTCGCGGACCAACCGGAAAACGAGTTCTTCCTCCTCGCGCCCCAGGGACGACGTAGGTTCGTCGAGGAGCAGAACGGACGGATTCTGCGCGACCGCTCGAGCGATCTCCAGAACTTGCTTCATACCGACAGAAAGAGTTCCCGCCAGGGCACGCGGATCGAGAGCGAGTCCGAGTCTGTCGAATGTCGCGGCCGCCATCTTGTAAAGCTCACCCGAGAGAACGACCCCGCCACGGTGCGGCAGACCTGTAACGAATAGGTTGTGGGCGAGGTCGATGTTGTCTAGCACTGTGAGCTCTTGGAACACGACTTGGAGCCCGCGTTCCCGCATGGCCGATGGCCGCCCGAAAGGGAGCTGCACGGCGTCGACGAGCAATGAGCCCGCGTCAGGCTGCACGATGCCTGCGGCAATCCTCATGAGCGTCGACTTGCCCGCGCCGTTTTCGCCCATCAACGCATGGACCTCGCCACGACGGACACTAAACGTGACATCCGATAGCGCCCGAGTCGACCCGTAGCTCTTGGCTACGCCGACGACCTGAAGCGCGTCCACCCCGGCCTGTGGCCCTGCCGCGAAGTTCACGACAGGGCCAGCAGACTGAGGACTAGTACGGCGTGGGGGTCGAGGGGTACTGCTTTGTCCACGATTTGGCATAGTTGTCCTTCGTCACAAGAATATTTGGTGTGATGATCTGGGGTGCCAAGGTATTTCCGAGCACGACTTGTGCGAGGCCCTCGATTGCGGCCTTGCCCTGAACGAAGGCCTGCTGACCAGACAGCGCAATGAGGTTGGCGTTGCCCTTAGCGAATTCCTTGTAGCCCGCAGCCTCTGCGTCGTATCCCGCAATCGGGATGTTTCGCCCTGATTGCTTCACGGCCTCCGTGGCCGCGTTCACGCCGAGCGACCAGGTGGCAAATATGCCGTCGAGGTCGGGGTTGGCCTCGATCACGTTCGTCGCCAGAGCGAGGAGCTTGTCCTGGCTGAAGTCGGACTGCAGTGACACGACCTGACCTCCAGCAGCACCGACGGCGTCAAGAATTCCCTTTTCGCGGTCGCGAATGGTCTGCAGCGCGAACGGGATGCCGATCACAGCGATTTTCGCGTTGGGTTTGTTGATCGCTTTCATCAGTGCGGCGCCGGCCTCCTTGCTTCCGTCGTAGGAGGCCGCGTTCATCACGCTGACAACTTTCCCGCGGGCGGGAGCACCGCCGACGATGAAGACGGGGATCTTGGCGTTGTTCGCGCGGACAACCGCGGTGCCGATCGACGCCGCATCGACGGCTGTCAGGAAGATCCCATCGACCTTCTGCTGGACTAAGGCATTGAACTGACTCAACTGCTTGTTTGCGTCGAAGTCCGAACTGTTGACGATCAGTTTGATCTTGTACTTGTCGGCCCATTCTTGACCGCTCGATACCAGTGTCTTGCTGAAGTCATCGGCGATGTTGTTCATGAGGAATCCGAAGCGCAGCTTCTTATCCTTCACTTTGGCGACCTGGTCGGCGGTGAGTGCAAAGTCTTCGACCGACGACAATGTTTTCCCGTCGCCTGACGGTTTGCTCGACGAGTTTGGCGCGCTAGCAGTGGTGCCACACGCACTGAGTGCGGTGACGACGAGAACAGCTACCGCCGCTGCGGCAGTACGCAGGACCCGGCGAGGTAGATGTGCGGTCATGGGAGGTGGCTCCGCTCTGCCCCGACACTGGGGCCTTAGAATTTCCGGTAGCGTTACCGAAATTGGTTGTTCGAATCTTCATGGCGCGGGGTCACTTTGTCAAGTGACGGCAACGGAGATTATCTTGAGAGATGGTAACTTCGTTTCACAAGCCCCGTAATCATTGGTAATTTGATAATATTCTTGCCGAAAAAGACGAAGTGATTGACGCCCACGCACGTGCGCGGGATACTAAGAAATCCTGGAAGCGCTACCGGAAAGGCGGCGATGATGAAGTTGTTGAAGGGCTCCGGCTTGACGATCGTCGACGTCGCTGAGCGCGCGGGGGTCTCAGTCTCGACGGTGAGTCGCGTGCTCAACAGCAAATCCGATGTTGCTCGTGCCACGCGCGAACGTGTGGAGGC
>NZ_JANLVV010000332.1:0-7462 GCF_031364185.1 Salinibacterium sp.
GCTTTCCGCCATAGTCACGCCAACCGAGCTCGTCGGCAATCGCACGCTTGGCGTCCGCGTAAACGTAGGGAATGTAGTTAAGCAGCGGAATCGTGCGAATGCGAACGATCTCTGGATACCAGAGGTTTCGCTTCACGAGCCCCATCACCGGGTACGTCTTGAGCTTGACAGTTCCGAATCGCTTCTGGATGGCGGTGAGGTGCTTGGCGTCGCCCGCGTCGTATCCCCACGCTGTCGGCAACACCGACTCGCTGGCGAAATTAGCCCCAGAGAGAATGTATTTGATTCCATACTTTGATGCCTGGGCGTAGGCGACCCAGCTGAATGCGTGATCGGTCGGTGTATCCGCGTTGGCGACCGAGGCCTTGAAGAACGACAACTGCAGGTCTTTCATCTCACGCCAGTCCACGACGTGTGTGTACAGGTCGAGCCCGAGTCGCGTGACGAGATTGTGGATGTTGTCGACAGCGAGCTCGCTGTTCCATCCGCTGTCGAAATGGACGGCGAGTGGTCGCAGCCCGAGCCTGACGGCCTGAAGGGCGACATACGAACTATCCACGCCGCCGGAGATGCCGATCACGCAGTCGTAAGGCTTACCCTCGCCTGCCTTCTTGATCTCCGCGACGATAATGTCTAGCTCGCTGAGTCGTTCACCAGCCTGCGCCTGGCGAAGCTCAGCCGCGAGCTCCGCATCAAATCGGAGAGCGTGGGACGAGACCCCGTGCTCGTCGAACCAGATGTCGGGATCGGTGGTGTCCATGATGGTGCGGACGCACTGCTGGTATGGCCGGATATCCGTCGATCCCGGACTCGACTCATTGACGCTCATTGCACAAAGCCTAGGCGAGGCAGGTACGTTTGACGTGTTCGGCGACGTGTCGCCCGAGCGCACGTCACGCGGCCTCCGCACCGCCAGCAAGCACACGGGCAACGAGTTCATCCCAGATGCCAGCCTGCGACTCGCTCGACAGCGTGACGGCATGGGCAGCCGACGCAGCCTTAAAGGCGTCTACCCGCTCGGCGGTGAGCGACTCAAGGGCCCTTGCCAGCGACGACGGCTCAAAGTCGGGAAGAACCAGGCCGATGTCGTATTCCTCGACGAATCGCGCCATCTCCGGAGACGGGCCGACGATCTCGCCAAGGCGCGCCTGAATGAAGTCGAAGAACTTGTTCGGGAGGCACCATGCAAGGTTGAACGTCGTCGGCGGGAAGATGCTCAGTCCGATGTCGTATTCGTTCAGGGTCGTGATGAGCTCGTTGTACGGCACCGGGTCGTGGAAGCGGATGCGCTTGTCATCCGCCGCGACGTCCATAAGCTGCGTCATCAGCTCCGATTCACCACCAACGAGGAAGAGATCGAGGGTGACATCGGCGGATGACTCCCGAACGCCCTGGATCATGATGTCGAGCCGCCGCTGCACAGCGATTCCCCCGCTGTGCACGAGCCGAATCGGCGATCCGACCGGGCGGGGGACGTTGTCTTGATACGGAGTTGCGTTGACGACAAGGGTCGAATCGAACCCGAAGACGCGCTTGTACTCGTCAGCAATTCCCTGGCTCACCGTTACGACCGCGGCTGCCTTCGGTACCTTCGTTCTGCACATCCATCGGTGGTATGGCGCGATCAGCAGTCGCCAGAGGAAGGAATGCTCCTCCTGCCGCGGTGCGTACTCGTGCAGGTCGACGATGACGCCGCGATGCGGCTGGAGCTCGAACGACACGTCGAGGGCCTTAAGGTCGTGGGCGATGATGACGTCCCACTTCGTGCCCCCGAGCATTCGCGAGGTCTCGCGGTCGAGTGCGTTGAGCCAGGTGAGCGGCCAGTACACCCGAATGAGAAGAAACCCAGCGCTCAGCAGCTTGCCGAGCAGGCCCCATCGAAACGGTCGAAGCTGTGGGATCTCGAGGTGCGCCACATCAGGGAAGGGCGCTGGACCGAATCCGGCCGTCGTGACGTCGTAGGAATCCTTGAGGAACCGCACCTGCTTGAGCGCCCGGGGCTCCTGCGCGAACGGTGTGTAGGTCAGCACGAGGATGCTGGGGCGCGTTGCCGTCACTTGAGCAGTCCGATCCGCCGCCCGATTCGCCCGACCGGGGCTCCCGCCCGACGGACAAACTGCCAGAAGGCGTCCGAGTTCGGATAGGCCGTGTAATCGACCGGCGGCAGCTCGATAAGCGCCTCCAACTCGTCTACCGAGACCCCGAGCTTTTTCGCGATGAACTCGTGATCCTGGTCGCGCAGTTGCTTCGGGTAATTCGTAGTCTCGAGCAGTGTCAGCGCGTCATTACGAGTCAGCTGGTCGGAGAGGATCATAGACGAGTAGTGGGCGAGTCGCTTGTCATAGCCAAATTTGTGCGGGAGGTAGTAGCCCTGGAAGTAACGGGTGAACACCGATTCGTAATGCTTGCCGCCATAGTCGCGCCAGCCAACACTGTCGGTGATGTCCTGCTTCGCATCCTTGTAGATGTAAGGCATGTAGTTGAGCGGTCGCACCGTTTGGATGCGGCGAACAATGGGAAACCAGATGTGGCGCGCGAACAGGCCGAGCACCGGGTAGGTCTTGAGCCTGACGCTGCCGAACCGGCGCTGCACTGCTTTGAGGTGCTTTGCGTCGTCGGCGTTGTAGCCCCACGACTCCGGCAGCACGGACTCGGTCGCCGAGTTGCCGCCGGAGAGGATGTACCTGATCCCGTACTTCTTCGCCTGCTGGTAGGCGACGTACCCGAATGCATGATCGGTCGGGATGTCGCAGTTGGCCAGCGACGCCTTGAAGAAGGACAGCTGCAGATCCTTCATCTCCCGCCAATCGACCACGTGGGTGTACAAGTCAAGCTTGAGGGTCGTCACCAGGTTGTGGATGTTGCTGACGGCGAGCTCGGAGTTCCACCCGCTGTCGAAGTGGACGACGAGTGGGCGCAGCCCGAGTCGCACGGCCTGCAGGGTCAAGTAGGTGCTGTCGACGCCGCCTGACACGCCGATGATGCAGTCGTACGGCTTGCCCTTGCCCGCCGCCTTGATGGTGTCGACGAGTTTCTCCAATTCATCGAGCCGCGCACCGCGCTGGGCAGCAACCAGATCCGGCTCGAAAACCTCGTCGAAGTTGAGAGCGTGAGAGGAGACGCCGTTCTCGTCGAACCAGATGTCAGGGTCGGTCGTGTCCATGATGGTGCGTGTGCACCGCTGGTATGGTCGCGCCTCAGCCGTCATCCGCACTCGCCTTCCCGGTCCAATGCCGCACTCAGCCGAAAAGCGAGCTGCGTGGTTCGGTCGAGGCGGCTCAGAGCGCCTCGACCGGGTACCCGCCGAGCTTAGCCGATGCCGCCCCCGTAGACTTCTAGGCGACGGTCGACCACCCCCCGGACCACCCTGTCGAGAGAGTCCATCAATTGCAGCCTAAAAGAATCCTCTGCGTGTCCTTTTCGCCGATTCACGCGGACGCTCGGGTGCTGCGCCAGATCGAGGTGCTTCGACAGCACGGTGAGGTGACGACGGTCGGCTATGGCGCGGCGCCCGAGGGCGTCACCCGTCACATCGAGGTACCAGAGAACGCGTCATCGCTGCCGGAGACACCGTTCGGAGTCGCCAAGCTCGCGCTGCACCTCCACCACGCCGTCGAGCTCACCGCCCCCGGCGAGAGGGCCGTTCTCGCGCAGGTTGTCGCGTCTGGCCACTACGACCTCGTCATTGCCAATGATGCCAGAGCGCTTCCTCTGGCTTTCGCGGCCGATGGATCGAAGGTGTATGCAGACATGCACGAATGGGCGGCGGAGGAGCGCGCGACTGTGTTCGTCTGGCGCATTCTTGTTGGGCCGTACATGGAGTACCTCTGCAAGAAGTACCTGCCGCGAGTTGCAGCCCTGACGAGCGTCAGCGCTGGACTGGCCGCCTTATACGGGGACCGCTACGGCGTGAACTACGAGATCGTGCGCAACGCAGCCGACTTGAGCGACCTCGCGCCCACACCGGTCGACCCGAATATCATTCGCCTGGTGCACAGCGGTACTGCCGATGCAGAGCGCAACATCGTCGAGTTGATAGAGGCGACAAATCGCCTCGGCGACCGATTCAGTCTCGACCTTTACCTGCTCGAGGTTCCCGGCGGTCACCTCGACGTTATCCGCAAGCTCGCCACCAACTCGCCACGAGTGACCGTGCACGATCCCGTGCCACCAGCGGCCCTGCCGACCGTGCTCAATCAGTATGACCTCGGCGTCTTCCTTTACCCGCTGAAGACCCTGAGTCACCTTTACCACCTGCCAAATAAACTTTTCGACTTCGTGCAGGCCCGGCTCGGGCTGGTGTTCTCTCCGGCCCCCGAGATCGACGCTCACATTGCTGAGTACGGCCTTGGACTCATTACGGCGGGCACGACCGCGGACGCGCTTGTCGATGCACTCCGAGAGCTCTCTGTCGAAGACGTCAAAGGGTTCAAGGCAGCGGCGAATCGAGCGGCAAGAGCGCTCTCTAGCGCGCCGGACCGCGCCATTCAGGACGCGCTTGTATCGAGACTCCTCGCCGGTGATCGATGAGGGTGGTGATCGCAACTCGGATCTTCGGCCCCGAGATCTCCGCAGCGTCGGCAATCCTTCGCACCTGGGCGGAAGAGTTTCGCGACCGCGGGGCCGAAGTCACGGTCCTGACCACGAAACCGCCGCGCGGCGCCATAGTCAACGACCCGCCGGGCATAGAGGTGCGCAGGGCATCGGTGAAACGTGACCGGCAGCAGTATGTGCGAGGGTATCTCAGTTACATGAGCTTTGACCTCCCTCTCGCCTTCCGGCTCCTATTTTCCCCAAGGGCCGACCTCTATGTCGTTGAACCCCCGCCCACCACCGTGGGAGTGGTACGCGTCATCGCTGCGCTTCGCCGCACGCCATACGTTGTGAGGGCCGCTGACTACTGGTCAGAGGCCGCAGAGATGGTCACGAGTTCGTCATTAATCCTAGGCACCCTGCGCCGCGTCGAGTCATGGGGGCTGCAAGGCGCCAAGATGCTCTTTGCCGCGCACGAGCCGCTGATAGACCGTTTGCGCGAGGTCGGAGTCACAACCCCCGCCGTGCCGATCGGCTTCGGCGCCGATACCAAGGCCTTCCACTACGACGGCCAGACGCCGCCCAAGCCGCCGGTCTTCGTCTATGCCGGCACGCACTCCGAGTGGCATGGCGCGGGCATCTTTGTCAACGCCATGCACGAGGTCGTTCAGCAATATCCCGGTGCCCGCCTTCTCTTCTACGGCAACGGAGAAGAACGCGAAGGGATTCGAGCCCGAGCGCGCGAGCTCGGAATTGAGCGCTACGTCGAGTTCCACGCCCCGATCCAACCTGCGGCACTTTCGCCTATTCTTGCAGGGGCCACCGTATCGGTTGCGAGCCTTACACCTGTTGCGGCGAACGAATACGCCCTGGCCACCAAGGTCTACTCCTCGCTCACCGCCGGATGCCCGGTTATTTTCGCCGGTGTCGGGCCCACCGTAGCGTTCCTGAGCGGGCATCCTCAGGCCGGTGTGGCAGTCGGCTACAACGTCGGGGCCGCTGCAGCAGCGATGATTAGGGCAGCGGTCTCCCCCGTGCAGCCCGCGGAACGCGCCGAGCTGGCCAGGTGGTCGGCAAGCCAGTACTCGCTTAACGCGATCGCACGGCGAGTGGTGGACGAGAGCCTCGCCATCATTGGCAAGTAGCATTGAACCGCTCAACTTAACCTGGAGACACTCCTTGAAGATCACTGTCATCGCCCTCGGCAAGATCGGGCTTCCGCTCGCCGTCCAGTTCGCTAGTAAGGGGCACGAAGTGGTCGGCGTCGACGTCTCCCGGCGCACGGTCGACCTGATTAATTCTGGCATCGAGCCGTTTCCAGGCGAGGCGCGCCTCCAAGAGCAGCTCTCCGACCTCGTCCCGGCTGGCAAGCTCCGCGCCACCACCGACTACTCCGAGGCCGTGCCCTGCGCCGACGCCGTCGTGCTCGTCGTCCCACTCTTCGTCAATGAGGACACCGCCGAGCCGGACTTCGGCTGGATGGATGCCGCCACCCGCTCGCTCGGCGAGGTGCTCACTCGGGGCACCCTGGTCTCGTACGAGACCACCCTTCCCGTTGGCACCACGCGAACGAGATGGAAGCCCATGCTTGAGGAGATCTCGGGTCTGAAGGAGGGCGTGGACTTCGATCTGGTCTTCTCCCCGGAGCGGGTGCTCACCGGCCGGGTCTTTGCCGACCTCCGCAAGTACCCCAAGCTCGTAGGTGGACTCACCGAGCGGGGGGCGTCGAGGGCCGTCGAGTTTTACCGCGCGGTGCTCGACTTCGACGACCGCACTGACCTGCCCCAGCCGAACGGCGTGTGGGATCTCGGCAGCGCGGAGGCCGCCGAGCTTGCAAAACTCGCCGAAACGACCTACCGAGATGTGAACATCGGTCTTGCGAATCAGTTTGCCCGCTACGCGGCGACAGCGGGTATTGACGTCTACAAGGTCATCGAGGCGTCGAACTCGCAGCCATACTCGCATATCCACCAGCCAGGCATCGCCGTTGGCGGCCACTGCATCCCGGTGTACCCCCGGCTATACCTGTGGACCGACCCGGAAGCGACAGTCGTGGCTGCGGCGCGCGCCGCGAACGCCGGGATGCCGGACTACACAATCGGCCTGCTCGAAGGCGCATACGGCGATCTGGCCGGGGCGAAGGTGGCGGTCCTCGGCGCCGCCTACCGCGGGGGGGTCAAGGAGACGGCGTTCTCCGGCGTATTCGGCGCGGTCGAAGCGCTCACGCAGCGCGGCGCGACCGCGGTGGTGCACGACCCGTTGTACGCAGACGAAGAGCTCGTGAAGCTCGGCTTCACCCCGTACCACCTCGGTGAGCCGGTCGATGCCGCCGTGGTCCAGGCCGACCACGATGAGTATCGATCGCTCCGCGTAGGCGACCTGCCAGGAGTCACGGCGTTCATTGACGGGCGTCGGGTCTCGTCCTCTGAGCAGTGGCCGGGAGTCGCTTACCGCGCCATCGGCAAGGCGACCATCTGACGATCTTCGTCGTCTGGCTCTAGAGCGGGATCAGGCTCCGACCTCGGCCAGGAATCGAGGGCCCTCTCCTCTGGTTGAAAGTTCCGAAGCCGCACGAGCCGAAGCCTGCTTTATGGCAGCGATCTCAGCCGCCGACAACCGGTTGATCGCGGCTGCAAGGTCCGAGGCGCTCCAACCTTCCACGACGATGCCGAAACCGTGCTCCTGCACGAAGCCCACCATCTCCGGGCTATCGCCGATCACTACTCCGAGACGCCCCTGGATCGCCTCAAAAAACTTGTTCGGCAATGCGTAAATATTGTTGGGGAACCGCGGTGGGAAGAAGATCAGCACAAGGTCGTACTTATTCAGGGCGCGAGCAACCTCGGTCACACCGACGGGCTCACGGAAGGTCGCTCGACCTGCGGCCACCGCGGGTTGCTGGCGATGGGGCGCGAGCGAGCGCTCGTCG
>NZ_JANLVV010000367.1:0-5484 GCF_031364185.1 Salinibacterium sp.
ATCGGCAACGTACCGGAAGGTCACACGCTGCACTCCGTCGGCAAAGCGTGACTCGCTCACGAAGGAGATGTCGTCGAGCCCACCCATCGCCTTGGACTCAAGTAGTGGCTCGAGTAGCGCCCTGGATGCCGAACTGCGCCCGCCAGATCCCGCCAGTTCGAGGGCGCCGGGCGCATCCCTCCTCGCCAGCGCATCGAGGTAGCTCTGCACGAAACCGCTCGCGCTGTACAGGGTGGAGTTCAGGATGGCGACAGTGCCAGCGAACGCGCCGACCACGAGCGCTGCCACGACGGACCACGTGATGATTACTCGGCGCACAACCTCCATCCTAAATTGCACAGCGTCACGCACTAAATTGCACAGCCTCAGTCGGGCTCGCACCATGCCCCGGATGCCCCGGGTACAGTGAAGCGGTGAGTGAGCTGCAGCTATCCCCCGAGCAGCAGGCGGTGTTCGACGCCATCGAGACGACGCAGCAGAACCTCTTCATCACCGGTCGCGCCGGAACAGGCAAGTCGACGCTGCTGAATCATCTCGCAGACAACACGTCCAAGCAGATCGTCATCTGTGCGCCCACCGGGGTCGCCGCGCTGAACGTCGGCGGGCAGACTATCCACTCGCTGTTTCGCCTGCCTATCGGGGTCATCGCCGATCACGACATCGAGCAGAGCGCCGAGCTGCACAAACTGCTCGGCACCGTCGACACGCTGGTCATCGACGAAGTGTCGATGGTCAACGCCGATCTGCTCGATGCGATCGACCGATCGCTGAGGCAGGCCCGCAAGCGCCCGCTCGAGGCCTTCGGCGGAGTGCAGGTGGTGCTGTTCGGTGACCCCTACCAGCTTGCTCCCGTGCCTGGTGAGGGTGAGGAGCGGGCCTACTTCGAGGATCACTACCGCTCGATGTGGTTCTTCGACGCGAAGGTCTGGGACGACACCGACCTGACGATTTACGAGCTGACGACCATCCATCGCCAGCATGAGGCCGAGTTCAAGTACATGCTCAATGCGGTCAGGCACGGTGGGGTGACCGCAGAGATCGCCGCCCGGCTGAATGAGGTTGGCGCGCGGCCCGCCCCGACCGACGGCGCGATCACGCTGGCGACCACGAACGCCACGGTCACCCGCATCAACGCCACCGAGCTTGCGCGGCTGCCGGGGCGGGTGCTCACGGCCAAAGCCGAAGTCAGCGGAGACTTCAACGGCCGGGCGTATCCGGCCGATGAGGCGCTCGAGCTGAAGGTGGGGGCCCGTGTGATGTTCCTGCGCAACGACACCGGGTACGAGAACGGCGGCCAGCGCTGGGTCAATGGCACGGTCGGCACCGTCCTGAAGATCGACTCGACGGTGTGGGTGGATGTCGATGGCGAGCGCCACGAGGTTCGCCCGGCCGTGTGGGAGAAGTTCAAATACAGCTACTCGTCACTCACCAAATCGCTGCGCAAGGATGTGGTGGCCGAGTTCACGCAGTTTCCGCTGCGGCTGGCGTGGGCGGTGACCATCCACAAGTCCCAGGGGAAGACGTACGACCGTGCGATTGTGGATCTCGGCCAGCGTTCGTTCGCGCCGGGGCAGACCTACGTGGCACTGAGCCGGATCAGCGCGCTGGATGGGCTGTTCTTGTCGCGGCCGTTGCGGCCGGGTGACATCATCGTCGACGAGAACGTGGTGCGGTTCATGTCGCGCGTGACCGCGATTCCGGCGATCCACGCCTGAGCGGCGCTCCCTCACTTTTGGAGCGGTTGGCTCCGGACCGAACCGGCGATCATCGCGCGGCTGCTTCGGACGACGGTCGCGCCAGCGCTTCGGACGACGGTCGCGTCAGCGCTTCGGTCCGAAATGACGGAGGTTGCGGCATCCACACCCCTCAATTGCGGGCCCCGACCCACTCATAAAGCCACCTGATCCGTCATTTCGGACGACCGACGAGGCCCGTGGCCCGATCCTGCGGTAACGCGGGTCACTGCGTGACGATGTTCATAACTCCTGCAATCCGGGCCGTTGCCGGTGCCGGAGGCCCGGAAACTCAGGTGAAACTCAGGCTTTCGGTGCGAACAGACGACGACTTGCAGGAGTTATCAACAGAGGGCGGCAGAGCGAGGAGCACTGCGAGGAGCCGGCCGACCGCGGGAGTTTGGCACGAAATCGACGGCGCCTGGTGGTGGGTTGGCGAGACGATGGGGTCATGCCGATCACGCCTGATACACCCATCACCCCGGATATGAAGGACTGGACGTGGGTGATCGAGAGGCCGTGCCCGGAGTGCGGTTTCGATGCCGCGAGCTTCGAGGCCCGGGATGCCGCGGCTCTACTCCGAGCGAACGCCGCAGCCTGGCCGGCCGTGCTCGCCCGCGCGAACGTCCGCACCCGACCCGATGACTCGACCTGGTCGCCGTTGGAATATGCCGCGCATGTTCGCGACGTGTTCCGGCTCTACGCGCACCGTCTGGATCTCATGCGGTCGCAGGATGACCCGCTGTATCCGAACTGGGACCAGGACGAGACCGCGGTCGCCGAGCGCTACAACGAGCAGGATCCGGCGGTCGTGGCGAGCGAGCTGGTGGATGCCGCGTCATCGCTCGCGGACGCGTTCGACCAGGTCGATGACTGGTCGCGCTCGGGCCGGCGCAGCGACGGGGTGCAGTTCACGATCGAGACCTTCGCGAAGTACCTCATCCACGACCCGGTGCATCACCTTGCGGACGTCAATCGATAAGTTGCGTCTCAAGGAACACCGCGGTGCGCGCGAAGGCGAGTGCCGCAGCCCTGACATCGAGAGTGTCGGTCAGGCTCGCGTTCGCGAACGAATGCCTCGTCCCGAGGTAGGTGTGCTCGGTGACCGGCGTGCCGTGATCGTGTAGCCGCGCAGCGAACGACTCGGGCTCCTCGCCTGCTCGCCAGTGGTCGATCTCGGCCCACTGCAGGAGCACCGGGCAGGGGATGAGGCCATGGTCTTCTGGGCCGAGGCTCGCGTAATAGGCGACCACCGCATCCACCCCACCGGCCTGGGCATGAAGCAGTGCCAGCCAGCCTCCCATCGAGAACCCCACCAGGCCGACGCGCTCGACGCCGGTTTCCTGATCTTCCTCGACCGCGTCGTCGATGAGCGCCAGGGACCGCGCGACATCGAGGTTCTGCATGAGATCGCGAGCGTTCGACTCGACAACCGTGCACACACCGTCGTAGAAGTCGGGCACCGCCACCCTGAATCCGTGGCCAGCGATGGCCATGGCGAAAGCCTCGAGCCAGGGCAACCTGCCGTACATGTCGTGCAGCACGACCACGGCGGGATTACCGGGTTCGCCATAGAACAGCGTCTGGCCGGGGGACGGGGTCGGCATCAGGTCGGTCATGCTGTCCCTTCTGCGGTGAAGAGGGTGAACCGTGACGGGTGTGCAGTGGAGCGGATGACGGGAATCGAACCCGCGCTATCAGCTTGGGAAGCTGAAGTTCTGCCATTGAACTACATCCGCGAACGCTCCTACTTTAGCTGGCGATAGTGCTTGCCTGGGTAACCGTGCCTACCTGGCCAACAACGCTTGCCTTAGTAGCCGCGCCCGTCTTAGTAGTCTGGGCGCATGCTTCTCAGCGATCGCGATATCAGGCTCGAACTCGCATCCGGCCGCATCGGTCTCGACCCGCTCAATCTCGATATGGTGCAGCCTTCAAGCATTGACGTGCGCCTCGATAGGTTTTTTCGCCTGTTCGACAACCATAAGTACCCGTTCATCGATCCGGCCGAAGACCAGCCCGACCTCACGCACCTGGTTGAGGTCGATCAAGACCAGCCGTTCATCCTGCACCCTGGCGAGTTCGTGCTGGGCTCCACCTTCGAGCTGGTGACCCTTCCGGATGACGTTGCCGCCCGCCTCGAAGGCAAAAGCTCGCTGGGGCGGCTGGGGTTGCTCACGCACTCCACCGCCGGTTTCGTCGATCCGGGATTCTCGGGCCACGTCACCCTGGAGCTGTCGAACGTCGCGACGCTGCCGATCAAGCTGTGGCCGGGGATGAAGATCGGCCAGCTGTGCTTCATCCGCACCAGCTCGCCGGTGGAGAACCCGTACGGCTCAGGTCCGTCCGGCTCGCGCTATCAGGGGCAGCGTGGGCCGACGGCATCCCGAAGCTTCAAAAATTTTCACCGCACCGATGTGCGCTCGACCGATGCGGGTGCCGCGGGCGCGTAAGGCCGCGGAGGGTCCGACACGCGGCCCCACAGTCGCGCGGCGGGGGAACCTTACCTGTGGCGGGAGTCGCTACTCCCGCCGCGCGCGTCAAACTCCCGCCGCGTAGTGCGGTTTCTCCCGCCGCGGGAGGTGCAGTCGCACCGGACAGCTCGCCGAGGGCCCCGCTGCTGGGCCAGCTCCAGCGCCAGCTCTGCGCCAGCTCCAGCACCGGCTCTGCGCCAGCTCCAGCGCCGGCTCTGCGCTAGCGCCGGCCCAGAGCCGCGAGCTGCTCGAGCTGCCAGCCGAGCCACGGGCTGAACGCATACGGCGCCGCCGCCGCAGCCGTGTGAAGCGACTCCGGATCGACCCACGCGAACTCGGCCACCTCGTCGGGGTGGGGCACCACGGTGTCTGCCGTCTCGGCGCGGTAGACCGGGCACACCTCATTCTCGACGATTCCGGAGGCGTCGACGGCGCGATAGCGAAACTCGGGCAGCACGATCTCGAGCGAGCCGAGGGTGATGCCCAGCTCGTGCTGCGCGCGGCGACGGATCGCGGCATCCATCGCCTCATCAGGCGCGGGATGCCCGCAGAACGAGTTCGTCCAGACCCCCGGCCACGTGAGCTTCGTCACACTTCGACGCGTCACCAGCACCTTCCCGGCGGCGTTATAGACGTGGCAGGAGAAGGCCAGGTGGAGCGGCGTCTCAGCGGTGTGGACGCCAACCTTATCGGCGACCCCAATCGGGTTGGCGTCGTTGTCGAGCAGCACAACCATCTCAGGTCGATCAGGGTTCATCGCGGTAGTCTGCCTGTATGGATGGTTCCGGGCTGCTTGACCTCTCCCGGGAGAGGCTGGTGCAGGTTGACGCCGTCTTGGCGCGCTTCTTCAGCCTAGCCAAGAATCGCGCAACACCCTTCGGTCAGCAGTACGTAAAACTGTGGGAGACGCTCGAGAACAACACGGTCGGCGGCAAGCGTTTTCGGCCCAGGATGGTGATGTGCGCCTACCAGTCTCTGGGCGGGGAAGACCTCGAGGCCGCGGCCAACGTCGGCGCCGCGTTCGAACTGCTACACACCGCGCTCATCGTGCACGACGATGTGATCGACCACGACTTCACCCGGCGCGGGCTCCCCAACATCGCGGGCACCTATCGCGACCGGGCGACCGCGGCAGGAGCCTCGACGCGGGTCGCTGACCACAGCGGCATCTCCGCAGCAGTCATCGCCGGCGACCTTGCGCTCTTCAACTCCTACCGCCTGATCGACCGCAGCGGCGCAGACGATCAGACCCGCGCACGGTTGCTTGAGGTCATGGATGA
>NZ_JANLVV010000375.1:0-4010 GCF_031364185.1 Salinibacterium sp.
AGTCGTCAAGCGCAGCGGTGAGCGGGAACCGTATGACGCCAACAAGATCAATCTCGCGATCGAGGCCGCGACGGTAGGTCTTGACGACAACATCACCTGGGTGACCCAGATCGCGTCCGAGCTTGAGTTGACCCTGTTCGACGGAATCAGCACCCAGCAGCTCGACGAAGCGGTCATCCAGGTCGCCCTCCAGAACGTCAAAGATGATCCAGCGTTCGACGTCGTCGCTGCCCGCCTCCTGCTCAAGACCATCTATAAGCGGGTTCTCGGCGACTATGAAACCACGGCAGAACTTGTCGAGCTGCACAGGTCACACTTCGCCGCCAACGTCACACGCGGCGTGGAAGAGGGCCTGCTCGACTCGCGACTCGTCGAGATGTTCGACCTCGACTACCTCGCAACCCAGCTCGAGCCCGCCCACGACGAGTTGCTCAAGTACATCGGTGTCGTCACCCTCAACAACCGCTACGGCATCAAAGGCCGCAACGGCGATGCGCTCGAGGTTCCCCAATACTTCTGGATGCGTATTGCCATGGGCCTCTCGCTCAATGAGGCCGACCCCACCCAGGCCGCGCTCGGCTTCTACAAGAAGATGTCGACCCTGGAGTACCTGGCGGCGGGCTCGACGCTCGTGAACGCCGGCACCGTGTACCCCCAGCTCGCCAACTGCTTCGTCATGGAGATGCAAGACGACATGGAGCACATTGCGAAGACCACGCGCGATGTGATGTGGCTGACCAAGGGCACCGGCGGCATCGGGCTTTCGGTCACCAAGCTCCGCGCGCAGGGCTCGCCTATACGCTCGAACAACACCTCGTCGACCGGGCCGATTCCGTTCATGCACACCATCGACTCGATCCTGCGTGCCGTCAGTCGCGGGGGCAAGAAGTTCGGCGCGCTGTGCTTCTACATGGAAAACTGGCACATGGATTTCCCGGAGTTCCTCGAACTCCGCAACAACTCGGGCGACCCGTATCGTCGCACCCGCACCGCCAACACCGCGGTCTGGATCAGCGACGAGTTCATGAAGCGTGTGCAGAACGACGACGATTGGTACCTCTTCGACCCGCTCGAGGTTACCGACCTTAACGAGTTGTACGGCAAGGCGTTCTCGGCTCGCTACAACGAGTACGTGGCCAAGGCCGAGGCCGGCGAGATGCACATGTTCAAGAAGATCACCGCTCGCGAGCAGTTCAAGTCGATCCTGATTTCGTTGCAGACCACCAGCCACCCGTGGCTGACGTGGAAAGACACGATCAACAATCGCGCACTCAACAACAACACGGGCACGATCCACCTCTCGAATCTCTGCACCGAAATAACGCTGCCGCAAGACGAAGACAACGTTTCCGTGTGCAACCTCGCGTCGATCAATCTTTCGCAGCACATGCTCACCGTCGAGAACGGTAGCCTCGCCGTCGACTTCGTCAAGATCGCCGAGAGCGCACGCCTGGCCGTTCGCCAGCTCGATAACCTCATCGACATCACCCGCTCGAGCGTGGCCGAAGCCGACTTCTCCAACCGGGAGAACCGTGCGGTTGGCCTCGGAGTGATGGGCTTCACCGATGTCATTGAGAAGCTCGGCATCAGCTACGAGAGTGAAGAAGCGTACGACCTGATCGACGAGATCCTGGAACACGTCTCTTACGCCGCAATCGATGCATCCACCGAACTGGCGAAGGAGCGCGGCTCCTATGCGAACTTCGAGGGCAGCCGCTGGTCTGAAGGCCTCGTTCCGCTCGACTCGATCGCTCTCACCGAGGCCGACCGCGGCATGGAGATCAAGGTCAACCGCACAACTCGACTCGACTGGGACGCCCTGCGCGTCAAGGTCAAGGGGGGGATGCGCAACGCGACGCTGATGGCGATCGCACCCACCGCATCCATTGGTCTGGTTGCAGGAACGACGCCGGGCCTCGACCCGCAGTTCTCGCAAATTTTTAGCCGCTCCACCTCGAACGGCAAATTCCTCGAGGTCAACCGCAACCTCGTGATCGATCTGCAGAAGCTCGGCATCTGGGAGTCGACGCGTGAGGCGATCCTGCGCAGCCAGGGCGACATCCAGAACATCGCGTCGATCCCCGACAAACTCAAGGAGGTGTACAAGACCAGCTTCCAGCTGTCACCGTACGCGTTCCTCGAGGTTGCCGCCCGCGCGCAGAAGTGGATCGACCAGGCCATCAGCCGCAACATGTATCTCGAAACGCGCGACCTCGGCGACATGATGGATATCTACTTCGCGGCGTGGGAACGTGGCGTGAAGACGACCTATTACCTGCATATGAAGCCCCGGCACACCGCCGAGCAGTCGACGGTCAAGGTCAATAAGTCCGAAGACATCGTGGTGACGACTGCGGCAACCTCCGCGGTCGGAACCTCGACCGGTGGCTCGACGCAAGCACCAGCGCCCGCTCGCCGAGGGTTCGGCGGACTGGCGCCCCGCGCATCCTCACCCGGCGGTGCATGATGGCCGCCCTCCAGACCGGCACCACCACAACAACCGATGAATACACCGTCCCGGTAGATCCGATGGACGACCTTCACTGTGACAGCTGCCAGTAATTGAACAAGCCGCAGTCAAATAAGCAGCAATAACACAAGCAATAGAACGATAATTAACCAGAAATAGAGAGAAGAAGAACATGGGAATTCTCGGAACAGGGCTCCAGGAGGGCCTTTTGCTCAAGCCGATCCGCTACCAGTGGGCCATGGACCTGTATGACCAGGCCGTAGCCAACACCTGGTTCCCCAACGAGATCCAGCTGGGCGAAGACATCGCCGATTTCAAGAAGATGACTGATGAAGAGCGTCACGCCGTGACCTTCCTCATGAGCTACTTCAACCCCAACGAATTGCTCGTCAACAAGGCGCTCGCCTTCGGTGTCTACCCCTACGTGAACGCCGCGGAGTGCAGCCTGTATCTGGCCAAGCAAATGTGGGAAGAGGCAAACCACTGCATGAGTTTCGAGTACGTGCTCGAGACCTTCCCGATCGACCGTGAAGCCGCCTATGGGGCACACGCCGACGTGCCGTCGATGGCGCGCAAAGAGGAGTTCGAGGTCAAGTACATCCGTCGGATGACCGAAAACACCCTCGACATCACCACGACGGAGGGTAAGAAAGACTTCGTACGCAACCTGGTCGCGTACAACGTCATCCTCGAAGGAATCTGGTTCTACTCGGGCTTCATGGTCGCGTTGAGCTTCCGCCAGCGCAACCTTCTGCGCAACTTCGGTTCGCTCATGGACTGGGTGGTGCGCGACGAGAGCCTGCACCTGAAGTTCGGCATCAACCTGATCCTGACCGTGCTGGAAGAAAACCCCGACCTGCAGACGGAAGAGTTCGCGGCTGAGATCAAGCAGATGATCCTGGATGGTGTCGAGATGGAGGAGCAGTACAACCATGACCTGCTTCCGAATGGCATCCTCGGGCTCAACGCGACCTACATCAACCAGTACGTGAAGTACCTGGCCGACCGTCGGCTTGAGGAACTGGGCTTCGAGGCGCACTACAACGTCTCCAACCCTGCCAAGTGGATGGCCGCCGCCAACGACACCCTGCAGCTGGTCAACTTCTTCGAGTCGACCAACACCTCGTACGAATCCAACGCTTCGGCGATGGTGGGGGCCAAGTAACACTGGCGATCTCCGATACGCTGCGCATCGCGCGGGTCGACTGGCTCGACCCGCGCGCTGTTGCGCTCCGTGATGCAATGAATGTCGAAATGGATGCGCTGTACGGTGACTCTTCCACTTCCTCGGCTGACCCTATCCCCGAGGGGATGTTCGACGTAGACCCGAAGGAAGTGACGGTCACCCTGCTCGCGCTGGAAGGCGATAGCCCTGCGGGCCACGCAGCCCTGCGCCCCCACGAAAACTCCCTCGAAGTAAAAAAAGTGTTCGTCGATGCGGCCTACCGCGGCCACGGAATCGCCCGTGCCCTAATGGAGTCGCTAGAGTCCTTCGCCCGCGAGCGCGGCATCCACTCGCTCGTGTTGCAAACAGGCGACC
>NZ_JANLVV010000391.1:0-1007 GCF_031364185.1 Salinibacterium sp.
CGTCGCAGAAGGTCCAGAAGAATTTCTCGCTGACCTCGAGAGCTTTGGCGTGGTCGAACTCCTCGAGCGCTGTCGTCGCCGTGGCGATCACAGAATTAAGCTCGGCGAGCATGTCGATGTCGAGCGGTTCGGTGATCGCGCCGGTCGACGAGCCGATCGGATCGAGGCTTACCGCTTCCCCTGCGCCGGCCTCCGGGACATCAGTTTCTGGGACGCTTCCCCCCGGAAGACCGGCCCCCGGGAAGGAGTAGACGAACTTCGCGGCATTCAGGATCTTGATTGCCAGTCGACGCCCGATCTTGATCTGCTTAGGGTTCTGCGGGTCGAACGCCGCATCGGTGCCGAGCCTGCTGGACGCGGCCCAATACCGCACCGCGTCGGAACCGTACTCGTCGAGCATGCCCTTCGGCGTCACCACATTGCCCTTGGATTTCGACATCTTCTTGCGATCAGGGTCGACGATGAAACCGGAGATGCCCGCGTTCTCCCAAGGGACCTTCCCTTCCTCCAGTTCCGCGCGAAGCACTGTCGAGAACAGCCAGGTACGGATGATGTCCTGGCCCTGGCTGCGCAAGGAGTACGGGAACACCAGGCCAAACAGCTCTGGATCGGTTACCCACCCCCCGGCGATCTGCGGGGTAAGGGAGGAGGTGGCCCAGGTGTCCATGATGTCGAGCTCGCCCACGAAAGTGATGCCACGATCGGCTTCACTGAACCCGCTGGGAACGTCTGAGGATGGGTCGACGGGCAGCCGATCTTCGGAGGGAACGATCGGCTCCCCCTTTTCGCCGTGGGCGTCGAGGTGATACCACACCGGGATCGGCACACCGAAGAAGCGTTGCCGTGAGATCAGCCAGTCGCCCGTGAGGCCGCCGACCCAGTTCTCGTACCGCACCCGCATGTGTTCCGGGGTGAATCCGATCCGCCTGCCGGCCTCGATGAGGCGCGCCCGCAGGTCGGCATCCCGTGCACCGTTTTTGATGTACCACTGGCGAGTGGAGATGATT
>NZ_JANLVV010000395.1:0-1594 GCF_031364185.1 Salinibacterium sp.
GAGCTTCCTTTGTTCGCCGAAATCATCGGCGGCGTCATCATCGTGCTGGGTGTCGCCGGCATCAGCCAGGGCGATCGACTGCTGACCCGCCTTCGACGAAACGCACAGCCTCACGTCACCGCTCACCAGAAGACAACGGCAACGGGAGTCGGCAGATGACCGACAACACAACAACTCCGCGCATCCCGCTCAACACCCTGGCCATCGCCTTCGGCCTTGCCGGTCTGGCAGAAGTATGGACGTTCGCGTCGGCAGCACTATCACTGCCTCCACTCATTGGCGACACGCTATGGATGCTTGCCGCCGTTGGCTGGGCGTGGCTCATGGTCGCCCACCTTCGCCGAGGCCACACGAGTTCCGAATCCCTCCTCCAGCAGCTGCGAAACCCCGTCCAGGGTCCGATCGCGGCGCTGGCGCCCGTGGTCGGGATGCTGCTCGCGGCGGAGCTGTTCACCGTCTGGCCCGTCGTCAGCCGCATCCTGGTCATCATTTTCGTCAGTCTTTCGGCGATCCTTGCCGGCTGGCTCATCGCCGAGTGGTGTGGGGGCGGCATCCCCCTCGACGCCATCCACGGAGGCTACTTCCTCCCCACCGTGGCAGGAGGGTTCATCGCGGCAAACGCCGCCGCGGCCACCGGACTGACAAGCCTTGCGGTGGGCGCATTCCTCGTTGGCGCTTTCTTCTGGATCGTCATGTTCGCGATCATCGTGGCGAGGCTGATGTTTCGACCGCCACTGCCTAACCCCTTGGTGCCGACCCTGGCGATATTCCTCGCCCCTCCCGCCGTCGCAGGGATCGCTTGGTTCCGGATCACCGGGGAGACCGGAACGATCGAATACGGGCTGGCCGCAATCACAGCGGTGATGGCCCTCATCCAACTGGGGCTCATTCCCCGATACCTTTCCCTCCCGTTCAGCATCGGGTTTTGGTCATTCACCTTCCCCGTCGCAGCGGCCGGATCGCTCGGCATCCTCTGGCTGACCCGGCTTCATCCTGATGGCTGGGAAGCGCTGGTTGCAGCCATCGCCGCCGGGGTCACCGCGCTTATTGTCGGCATCGCCGCACAGTCGATCACCAGTGTGCGCCGCGACTCACGCCGCCAGGTTGCTCCCGCAACCGTTGTCGTCGCCGATCACGAGCCGGGATCCCCGATAGCAACGCCATCCGCACACAACAAGAAGATTGAGGTTAGCTAATGGTCATCATCCGAATGCACGCCGCGAGCAAAGCGATTTCACTGGCGGTGGCACTATGAGTTCCATCGAACCGGTTCACGTCGTCGCCTCCATCGTCGTGTTCGTGGCCTGGATTGCTGTGTGGATCCTCGCGATCGCCAGCATCCTCCGCCGCCCGAACGTGACCGGATTCGAACGCGGTGTCTGGATCGTCGTCGTAATCGTCTTCCCCTTCGTCGGCCCGTTGATATGGGCGCTCTGGGGGCGCACGCGAAGCAGACTGGTCCCGTTGAGCCCAGACGGGTCCCCGTCAAGGTAGCTGAGGCGGGATTCGACTCCCCTACTGCGCCACCGCCACATCGCTGCGCGATGCCCCGGGCTGCACAGCGGGGGCCCACGAGCGGCTTCTCAATCCGCCT
>NZ_JANLVV010000079.1:0-8087 GCF_031364185.1 Salinibacterium sp.
CGCGAGACGGACACGGGCTTCAACAGGCTCAACATGGCTCATCCCCCAACAATCCGCGGAAAGTGTCACCACCAAAACGCGCCAAACCGTCACCGATGTCCTGAGGCAGAACTGTCACCGATGTCCTGAGACATAACACCCGGAATCCCGGGGTGTTTCCGGGTGTCGGACGCGAGGCGCACCCCGAAGTGCAGGAGTTATCAACGTGGCCGACACCGAAGTGGGCCACGCTACCGGTCCGGATAGCTCAGCCGAGCACGGATCCCAGGTCGTAGGCGACAGGCCGCTCCAACTGGTCGAACATGCACGACGCCGCGTCGCGGTCGGGGCGCCAGCGCTCGAACTGCACAGTGTGCCGAAAACGGGCACCCTCCATGTGGTCGTATCGAACCTCCACAACCAACTCGGGGCGTAGTCGCACGAATGAGGTGTCGCGCGAGCCCGAGAAGCGGCTGCGATCGGATTCGCCAGCCACCGCCGTGCCGCTGCTATCGCGCTGCACGAGGTGATCGAGCTCGCCGATGAGCGCCCGCCGCCGTTCATTCGAGAACGCGGCGATCCCGCCGACAGATTGCAACTCTCCCGCGGCGTCGTGCAACCCGACCAGCAGAGAGCCCACACCCTCACCCGACGAATGGATGCGGTACCCGAGCACCACCACATCTGCGGTGCGAACATGCTTGGTCTTCAGCATCGTGCGTTTGCCCGGCGTATAGGGCGCCGCAAGCGGCTTGGACACCACGCCGTCGAGACCGGCGCCCTCGAACTGGTCGAGCCAGCGCCCGGCGAGTGAGGCGTCCCGCGTTGCTCTCGTGACGTGAAGCGGAGCCTCGATCTTCTCGAACAGCGCCTCGAGCGCGGCCCGACGCGATTCGAACGGATCGTCTTTCAGCGAACGATCATTCAGATACAGAAGGTCGAACGCCACGAAATCTGCCGGAGTCTCTTCCGCCAGCCGCAGGATGCGGCTCTGAGCCGGGTGTATCCGCTGCGAGAGCGCATCCCAGTCGAGGTACTCGCTGCCCACCGGGCCCTGCCGCACCACGATCTCGCCGTCGATGACGCACGATACCGGGAGCTGTCGGGTGAATTCGGCAACCAGTTCGGGGAAGTATCGAGTCAGAGGCTTGGAGCCCCGGCTATCGAGTTCGACGTCAGCGCCGTCAACGTAGGCGATGGCGCGGAAGCCATCCCACTTCGGCTCGTAGCTCAGCCCCGCGGTGTCAGGGATGCCTGCCACCGCTTTTGCGAGCATCGGGGCCACGGGAAATCCCTCGGGAAGGTGCATTCGCCTACAATCGCACAGTGGCCGCGCAGTTAGAACCCCCCAACCTCACGTCGCGCCTGCGCCTGTCGATTGCCTACGACGGCACGGACTTCACGGGGTGGGCCAAGCAGCCCGGAATCCGGACGGTGCAGGGTGAACTCGAAGCCGCCCTCGCCACGGTGTTCAGACGTTTCGGGCCACCTCCGATTCTCGCGGTCGCCGGACGTACCGACGCGGGGGTGCACGCCACCGGCCAGGTCGCCCACCTCGACCTCACGGCGGCCCAGCTCGCGCATCTCGCGGTGCCTCACGGCCGGGGAGCCAAAGCCCAGGAGCCTACCCTCGCCCTTGCGAAGCGGCTCAACGGCATTGCCGGGCTCAAGAGCGACGTATACGTTGCCAGGGTGAGCGTCGCGCCGCCGGGGTTCGATGCCCGGTTTTCGCCGATCTTCCGACGCTACGAGTATCGAATCGCGGATGCCTCGGCCCGCCGTGATCCGCTGCTTCGGCACCACACACTCTGGTATCCGGCGGCGCTCGACCTCGACGCGATGAACACCGCGGCAGGGCAACTGCTTGGGCTTCACGATTGGGCCGCATACTGTCGGCCGCGGGAGGGAGCCACCACGATTCGCGAGCTCCAGGAGTTCCACTGGCACAGGGACGAGACCGGCGTTCTCATCGCGAGGCTGCAGGCCGATGCATTTTGCCACAGCATGGTCCGCGCGCTCGTGGGATCTGTGGTGTCGGTGGGGGAGACGAAGCTTCTCGGAGACCGACTGCTGGGCATCCGGAACGAGGCCCTGCGCACGAGTGAGTTCAAGGTGATGCCGGCAGCAGGCCTCACGCTTACCGAGGTGGGGTATCCGGATGACGCCGAGGTCGGAGCTCGCGCCGAGCAGACCCGCGCTCGCCGCGGCGTGGAGCGCGACGGCGGTTTGACCACTGCACCGTCGACCGCCTAGACTCAACCCTTGGTGTCTGAGCCACGTGCCCGGCATCCGATCATGAGCCCTCCAGTGTTCTCACACACGGTGTTGCAAAACACGGCGTTGCAGAACACAGTGTTGCAAAACACACGGCTGCGTTCTGCGACATCGTCACAGAACCGGCCACGGAGCGGGATTCACGAACACCTCAATCGATCAATGAAAGCAGCACTATTGTGACGCGTACATTTTCACCAAAGCCCGAAGACGTCCAGCGCGACTGGGTCATCATCGACGCGACAGACATCGTTCTGGGCCGTCTTGCGACCCACGTGGCCGTCCTGCTGCGCGGAAAGCACAAGGCCACTTTCGCCCCTCATATGGACATGGGTGACTTCGTCATCGTCATCAATGCGGAGAAGGTGGCTCTCACCGGCTCCAAGCTGGCGAACAAGAACTACTTCAGTCATTCCGGCTACCCGGGCGGGCTGACGGTGACCACATATTCCGAGATGGTGGCAAAGCACCCCACACGCGCCGTCGAGAAAGCGGTGCGCGGGATGCTCCCGAAGAACTCGATCGGACGCGCACAGCTCACGAAACTCAAGGTCTACGCAGGCGCCGAGCACCCTCACGCAGCGCAGCAGCCCACGCCGTACACCCTTTCCCAGGTCGCCCAGTAGCGCCCGCGCTTCTCACGCACAGAACTAAGGACTTATAAATTGGCCAAGATCGAAGACTCCGTCGCCGAGTCAGCCCCCGAGAGCTACACGACCGAGACGCCCACCGGCGACTACTCAACCGAGACACCCGCAGAGGAAGCCCCCAAGGCACCCCGAGCGGTCCTGAACGTACCGGGAGCGGCCGTCGGACGACGCAAGCAGGCCATCGCCCGCGTGCGCCTCATCCCCGGGGCCGGAACCATCACGGTCAACGGCCGTGAGCTCGCCGAGTACTTCCCGAATAAGCTGCACCAGCAGCTGATCAACGACCCGTTCAAGATCCTCGACCTGCTCGGCAGCTACGACGTCATTGCGAAGATCACGGGCGGTGGCCCCTCCGGCCAGGCCGGCGCGCTTCGCCTCGGCATCGCGCGATCGCTGAACCAGATCGACGAGGAGAACAACCGCGCCGCGCTGAAGAAGGCGGGCTTCCTGAGCCGCGACGCTCGCGTCAAGGAGCGCAAGAAGGCCGGACTCAAGAAGGCCCGCAAGGCTCCTCAGTTCTCGAAGCGCTAACGCGCTTCGCACAAAAGCAGGCATGCCCAGGCTCTTTGGTACGGATGGCGTTCGCGGGCTCGCGAATGGCGCGCTGACCGTCGACCTTTCCCTCAACCTCGCCCAGGCGGCTGCTGTCGTACTGGGTAAGGGCAGGGTCGCCGACGGCCGTCGCGCCTCGGGTCGTCGGCCGGTTGCCGTCATCGCTCGTGATCCCCGTGTTTCTGGGGAGTTTATTTCCGCCGCTGTCGCGGCGGGGCTGGCGAGTTCGGGCGTCGATGTGTTTGACGCCGGCGTGGTTCCCACCCCGGCGCTGGCGTATCTGGTGGCAGACTTCAAGGCCGATCTCGGGGTCATGGTCTCGGCATCCCATAATCCAGCGCCCGATAACGGCATCAAGTTCTTCGCGGCAGGCGGCACCAAGCTGCCCGATGAGGTTGAGGATCGCATCGAGGCGATGCTCGACGAGCCCAAGCTCGCTCCCAAGGGCGGCGACGTTGGTCGCATCCGGCGCTTCGCCGACGCGGAGGATCGCTACCTCGTGCACCTGCTGTCCACCCTCCCGCATCGACTGGATGGCATCCATGTCGTCCTCGATTGCGCGCACGGTGCAGCGGCGGGCGTCTCACCACAGGTGTTCACCGATGCCGGGGCGCAGGTTACGGTGATCGGCGCGGATCCCGACGGCATCAACATCAATGAC
This sequence comes from Salinibacterium sp., assembly GCF_031364185.1. NCBI lineage: Bacteria > Bacillati > Actinomycetota > Actinomycetes > Micrococcales > Microbacteriaceae > Salinibacterium > Salinibacterium sp. The sequence goes on from NZ_JANLVV010000079.1 coordinate 4,117, forward strand.
GGTGTCGGGTCGACCCATCTCGGTCCGCTAGCGGCTGCCGTGCTTGCGCACGGTGCCGATATCGGCATCGCCCACGACGGGGATGCCGATCGGTGTCTCGCAGTGGATGCCGCGGGCAACACGATCGACGGCGATCAGATCATGGCAATCCTGGCGCTCTCCATGGCCGAGCGCGGAGTGCTGCACGAACGCACGCTGGTGGCCACCGTGATGAGCAACCTGGGGTTGCGGCGTGCCATGGCCGCCCACGACATCCGGATGATTGAAACTGCCGTAGGCGATCGCTATGTGCTCGAGGCCCTGGCGGCACAGTCCCTGTCGCTCGGTGGTGAGCAATCCGGGCACGTCATCATGACAAAATTTGCGACCACCGGTGACGGGATCCTGACGGGCCTGCACCTCGCTGCCGAGATGGCGCGCACGGGCAAGTCGATCGCCGAACTGGCCTCGGCCATGACGGTCTATCCGCAGGTGCTGGTCAACGTGCGTGGGGTCGACCACCATGCGCTGGCCTTGGACACGTTCATCGCCGCGGCGGTCGCATCGGCACAGGCCGAACTGGGCGAGACTGGCCGGGTTCTGCTTCGCCCGTCGGGCACCGAGCCGATGGTCCGCGTCATGGTCGAAGCCGAGCGCCACGACGTCGCCGAGCGGACCGCCGCATCCCTGGTCGAGGTCGTGCGGGAGCGCCTCGCGGTCTGAGACACGTCAGGCCTGACGCACGGGCTGCGCCCGGGACTGAGTAAATTCGGTGCTGGCAACTATTTTCGTCGATATCGGCGTGTTGTGCATCCAAACGACCGTCTCAAAGAGAACCACTAGACAGGAAGGTCCACTACGCCCTACGGGGCATTACAAAGGAGTACACAGTGAACAATCGCGTCATGGTATCGGCTCTCATCGCAGGAGCCCTCGTTCTCACAGCAGTCGCCCCGGCGTCGGCTTCTCCTCTGCCCACCGCGGCTACGGCCCCGGGCTCCATCGTCGATGTGGCGGTTGCCGCATCCGGCGGTGGCACCCCTGATGCCAACCCCCGCGACTACGACCTGCTGGTGCAGGCGCTGACCGCGACGGGTCTCGTCCCGGTGCTGGCCGACACGAGTGCGACCTTCACGGTCTTCGCGCCGAACGACCGTGCGTTCCTCCGCCTCGTCGAGGATCTCACCGGAACCCATCCGGCAAGCGAAGCGGACGCGCTCACCACCATCACAACCGCGCTGACCGCCGCACAGATCTCGAACATCCTGCTGGGTCACGTGGTGGCTGGCAAGAAACTCGGCCCGATTGCCGTGCTGTTTTCGCGCTCCATCACGATGGCGAACGGCAGCCAGATCCGTCCGCGTTTCCTGACGCTGCGCGATCAGAACCCTGCGTTCACCGACCCGAAGCTCGTTCTGTCAGGGATCAACATCGGTGCCTCGAACGGCGTTATCCACACCATCGATCGAGTGCTGCTGCCAGCGACGATCTAGTCAATGAGGCGTGAGGCCCGTAGCGTCCTGACCGGATGTAGCGGGCCTTACGTTTTGCGCAGTAGCACGCTGGATACGGCGTGGTTCGCGCCCTTTCGCAGCACGAGGGATGCCCGTGGCCGGGTCGGCAGGATGTTCTGCTCGAGGTTGGGTGCATTGATACTGGCCCAGATCCCGCGGGCTCGGGCGCGCGCTTCATCCTCGCTCAGCGACGCGAACCGGTGGAAGAACGACTGCGGGTTGGTGAAGGCGCCGCGTTGCAGACGGAGGAAACGCTCCTCGTACCACCGCGCGATGTCGGTGGAGCGGGCATCCACATAGACAGAGAAGTCGAAGAGGTCGCTGACGGCGAGGCTGCGGCCAGCGGCGGGCGGCTGCAGCACGTTGAGCCCTTCGACGATGAGGACGTCGGGTGCGTTGACGACGATTTCGGCATCGCGCACGATGTCGTAGGCGAGATGGGAGTAGAAGGGTGCTCGTACCTGGCGCGCCCCGCTTTTGACCTTGCTGACGAAGCGCAGCAGCGCCCTGCGGTCGTACGACTCCGGGAATCCCTTGCGCTCCATCAACCCACGGCGCTCCAGCTCGGCGTTGGGCAGCAGGAATCCGTCTGTCGTGACGAGTTCGACCCTCGGGGTTCCTTCCCACCGTGTGAGAAGCTCGCGCAGTAGCCTGGCGATCGTCGATTTGCCCACCGCCACCGACCCCGCGACCCCGATAACAAAGGGTGTGTGCGCGGATTTCTCGCCAATGAAATCGGATGTTGCCGCGTGAAGTTTTTGGGCGCCCTCCGCATACAGGCTCAGTAACCGGCTGAGCGGCAGGTACACCTCCTCGACCTCAACGAGGTCGAGCTCATCCCCAAGCCCGCGAAGTTCGATGATCTCGGTGCGGCTCAAGGGAGCCCTCATCGTGGGTGCCAGCGCGGCCCAGTCATGGCGCCCTAGCTCGATAAACGGCGAGACGTGGCCGTTATGACTGGCTAGCTCTGACATCCGCCCAAGCCTACCGGTGCGTCGATACCGGGCCCGGGCAACTAAAATCAGATCTCATGTGCGGAATCGTGGGTTATGTCGGAGGCAATAAGAGCGTCGAGGTGCTGCTCGGCGGCCTGAAGCGACTCGAATACCGGGGATACGACTCGGCAGGCATCGCCGTCATTGACGAGGCCGGTCACATCGGCACTCGCAAGCGGGCAGGCAAGCTGCAGGTGCTGCTCGACAACCTCGAAGACCAGCCGCTCGCGAACGGAGCCACGGGGATCGGGCATACGCGCTGGGCGACGCACGGTGGCCCCACCGACCGCAACGCGCATCCACATCTCTCCTCCGACGGCAAGCTGGCTTTGATCCACAACGGCATCATCGAGAACTTCGCTGAGCTCAAGCGGGAGCTCGAGGCTACCGGTGCCACCTTCACCAGCGAGACGGACACCGAGGTAGCTGCGCTGCTCGTCGGTCGCGAATACGACAGTGTCGGTGACCTCACCGTCGCGCTGCGTCACGTGGTCGCGCGACTCGAAGGGGCCTTCACGCTTCTCGTCATGCACGAGAACGAGCCGGGTGTCGTGGTGGGCGCTCGCCGAAACTCTCCGCTGGTGATCGGGCTTGGAAATGGGGAGAACTTCCTGGGTTCGGATGTCGCTGCCTTCGTCGAATTCACGCGTCGCGCCGTGGCGATCGGCCAGGATCAGATGGTCACCATCCGCCCCGATTCGGTGCTGATTACCGACTTCGACGGAACCGCCGTGGAGGCCGAGGAGTTCGATATCGCCTGGGATGCTTCCGCGTCGGAGAAGGGCGGTTGGTCGAGCTTCATGGCGAAGGAGATCAGCGAAGAACCCGAGGCTGTGGCCAACACCATCCTGGGGCGCGTGCACGATGGCCTTATCGCTCTTAAGGAGCTCGACCCGATCGGTGACGTTGCCCTCGCCGGAATCGACCGCATCGTCATCGTGGCCTGCGGTACCGCCGCCTACGCGGGAATGCTCGGCAAGTATGCGATCGAGCAGTGGTCTCGAATTCCCGTGGATGTCGAACTGTCGCACGAGTTCCGCTACCGCAATCCCATCATCACCGATCGAACTCTGGTGATCTCGATCAGCCAGTCCGGCGAGACCATGGACACCCTCATGGCCGTGCAGCACGCGACGAAGGCGGGAGCCCGGGTGCTCTCGATCTGCAACACCCAGGGTGCGACCATTCCGCGCGAATCCCACGCGGTCGTCTATACGCACGCCGGTCCCGAGGTCGCGGTCGCGTCAACCAAGGCATTTCTCGCCCAGGTCACCGCGCTCTACCTTGTCGGCCTGCACCTGGCGAAGGTACGCGGCACTCAAACCGACGAGCAAATCCGCGAGCATGTGGTGGAGTTGCAGGCCATACCCGACAAGATCTCGGAGGTGCTGAGTGTGTCGCAAGCCGAAATCGGCCAGCTGGCGCACTGGATGACCGACACCCAGTCCGTGCTCTTTCTCGGCCGTAACGTGGGATACCCGGT
>NZ_JANLVV010000137.1:0-1213 GCF_031364185.1 Salinibacterium sp.
ATTCCCTGGCAGTGTGGATCTTGCTACTGCCCGTGCGGTGACGATTGATTTCACCGTTCTTGCCACGGGGATGGACCGTGTGATGTTCAAGGAGGGTGATGCGATATTCATCAGCGCCGGTCTCGCTTTGGATGTCGCGCTCGTACTTCACACACAGGATAAGCAGGGGAGTCGACTTGTAGACCGGCCCATCCCCAGGGCATGGACCTGGACCACGCCCGTCCAATTCGACTTGAGCATCCTCGACGTCTATCAGAAGCTGGAAATGGAAGCGCGCTACTCAATCGCGCGCCCGGATTCGCCCTTGGATCGCACCGATTTGTTGTGTGCTGCGACCGCGATCGTGTATCAGTCGCCGCTGTATACCCGTAAACCAGAGGCCTACGCGGAGCTCAAGAATGGTCTGAAAGTGATCGAGTATGGGCCAACTCGCAACGCGAAGGTGGCCCGGGAACGTAAAGCCAACGGTGGCGAGCGATCATCGGCGGAGCTTGCGATCCTGCGAGGCCCGGCACCGGGAGCACACCCTGACAACGCCCAGGCCCGCGCCCACATGACATTCCCGCACGAGTCGGCTCCCGCGGTCGAGCTGTTGCGCGCCGCTTATGACGCCGGCCATGCTTTCGACGACACGGCGGTCGAGTGGGTGAGGCGCTCAGCAACCGAGCCGGAAGCGGCCCGGTTCGTCGCCTGGCTCCTTGACGAGGTAACCACAAACACCGACCCGTCCTGGCGAATCGGCCTCCTCGCACAAGCACCGCTGCTCGCCCAAGCGGTGCGCACGGACGAGGTGTGGCACGCGGACGCGATGATGTCGCTGAACCAGCTCATCGGAAACATCCGGCGCAACAGCACCACCCCCACCCCGGATGAGGCGCGCGAGCATCAACTCGCATCCATCGCCTACCCCTTGTGGGGCAACTGGCCCGTCGACCTCGGCCACGACCGCATGTTCGACATCGAACAGGAACCAGACAACGAGTACCTCATGAGCTGGTACCGCATCTACCTCGCCCTGGCCGGTCTCCCGGAATACATCATCGCCGCCGAACTCACCGCTATCGCCAAGGGAACCGGGGCGCCCTCCCGCGCACGTATCGAGGAACTACGCGGACCAACAGCCGCGGACCAATAGCCACTGAGACATGCGCCCTATCGCCGGGGTCAGCGGGGCGATCGGGTGCTCGCTGGAAATCGGGTTGGGCTCGCAATC
>NZ_JANLVV010000148.1:0-3614 GCF_031364185.1 Salinibacterium sp.
CGCCGTAGCGCTCGAGCAAGTATTGATTCCTTATCACGATGCCCGTTTTGTTTTTCGTATGCCCGCCAGTGACCGTTGGTCATGGTCCTTCATAGGCGATAGAGAACTCATCGGTGCGATCGAGCACTTGCGCGAACCGACATCATGACAGTGGTCAGTGGTCGAAGCTGCGGGCACGGACGACAGCAGGGTGACAACGACGCCGACTCCTCCCGGCGACGGATGCCCCGGCCGCACCCCTTCGATACCGTGGAGTCATGACCTCAGAGTGGGTGCGCCCGCGGCCCGGCAGCCGTTCGTATCGGCGCGACGCGCTCGCCGCGCTGGCCATCGCGCTGGGAGCCGGCGTGACCGCACTGCTTTACTCCCGAATGGGACTGTACCCAGATCCCGCCGAACCCTGGCTGACTGTCGTTGGGCTTGCCGCGATGACCCTGCCGCTCGCTCTGCGCCGACGGTTCCCCGAGGCCGTGGCCATCGTCGCGGCCGCTGCCTTCTATGTGTGCCAGCAGTTCTCGGTACCCGAGTTCCTGGTGAGCAACATTGCCCTGTTTGTCGCCGTCTACTCGTTGGGCGCTTGGGGTAAGAGTCGGCGTCGCGCCACCATCCTGCGATTATCGATCATCGCCGCGATGTTCGCCTGGGTGACCGTGAACCTCATCGTCACGGTCAGCGATCCCGAGCTTCTTCCCGAGGTGTCCCGATCCGGAGTGTTCTCGCAGTTCGCGGTGTTTGCCATCATCAACGTGCTCACCAACATCCTCTATTTCGGTGGTGCATACTTCTTCGGCGACTCGGCATGGGCGGCAGCGCGCGACAGGGCAGAACTGCAGTCCAGAACGATCGAGCTGGAGACGCAGCGTGAACTCGGCGCCGAGCAGGCCGTAGCACTCGACCGCATGCTCATCGCGCGGGAATTGCACGACGTCGTGGCGCATCACGTGTCGGTCATGGGGGTACAGGCGGGGGCTGCCCGGCGCATCCTGACCACCGATCCTGAGCAGGCACTCGGCTCTCTCGCGACGATAGAGCAGAGCGCTCGTGAGGCCGTCGACGAGTTGCATCGCCTGCTCACCACACTGCGCGATACGACTCCGGATGCCGCCAGCCGCAGTTCGTCGACGCTCGGGCTCGCACAGCTCCCTGCCCTGCTCACCGACATGACCGATGCCGGAATGCATGCCAACCTGACCGTCGTCGGCGCGGAACGACATGTAACCTCCCTGGCTGGTTTCACTCTCTATCGCGTTGCCCAGGAGGCGCTGACTAACGTTCGTAAGCACGCCGGTGATCGGGCCATTGCTGAGGTGAGGCTCCGCTACCTCGACAACGCCATCGAGCTGGAGGTGAGCAACACCGGAGTTGGCCGCGCCATCGCGAGGGGTGCCACCGGCGGTCTCGGCCTTATCGGTATGCGCGAGCGCGTACTCGCGGTCGGTGGCACGGTGGAGGCCGGAGCGCGACCGCACGGCGGCTTCCTGGTGCGCGCGGCGATCCCTGACCGCGGCACTGGATTTCCCGACCGTACGGCGGCGCTCCCCGATGGCGGAGCGACCCATCCCGACGGCAAGGCCGGCCATCCCGATCGCTGGACTAGCCTGTGACGCGGGTGCTGCTGGTCGACGACCAGGCGCTGATGCGAGCGGGGATCCGCGTCATCCTGAACAGCGAACCAGGTGTCGAGGTCGTCGGCGAGGCGAGCAACGGCGCCGACGGTGTTCGGCTGGCTAAACAGCTTGCTCCGGATGTGATCTGCATGGACGTGCAGATGCCGGGCATGGACGGGCTCGAGGCGACGCGGATTCTTGTCGCCGATGCGAGCGTACGCAGCCGCATCCTGATGCTGACGACGTTTGATAGTGACAGCTACCTGTTCGACGCGCTGAGCGCCGGCGCGAGCGGTTTTCTGCTCAAAACGGCGAGCCCGGAGCACCTGGTGGAGGCGGTGCAGGTGGTCGCCGCCGGGGATTCCCTGCTGAGCCCCGCTGTCACGAGGCGCGTCATCGAACGGTTCGGCGGCGCCTCCCACACCCTTCGTGAACGCACGGACTACCCCGAACTCACCGATCGAGAAGTCGAAGTACTGGCGCTTCTGGCGAAGGGCAACTCCAATTCGGAGATCGCGACCGAGCTGTTCGTCGGCGAGGCGACAGTGAAGACCCACGTCTCGAACGTGCTCGCGAAGCTCGGGGTGCGCGACCGAATTCGCGCGGTGGTCTGGGCCTACGAGAACGGTTTCGCCGTACCGGGCGAGTAGGCGGTATTCGCCGAGTTGACTCCGTCGAACCAGCGTCGAGCTTGTTGCGTCGGGTGTTGTCCGCCGCTCGGGGGAACCCACTTCCCCGCCGGGCGCCGGATGCCCCCGGCTGATCACCTCGCTAGCGTTGGGTAGGAGATGCTGTCGAAAAAAGGGGGGAATCATGCTCGAATTGCATTCGATAAATCGATCGTTCGGCGCCCGACAGGTGCTACACGATGTGTCGTTCACGGTCGAAGGGGGCCGCATGACGGGCTTTGTCGGCCGAAATGGCGCCGGCAAGACCACGACGATGCGCGTCATCCTGGGCGTGCTCGGAGCTTCGTCGGGCACGGTGACGCTCAACGGCTCGCCCGTGACCCCCCAGCAGCGCACCAGCTTCGGCTACATGCCGGAGGAGCGCGGCCTATACCCCAAGATGAAGGTCGCTGAGCAAATCATCTACCTCGGTCGCCTGCACGGGATGCCCGACGCGAAAGCTCGCTCGAACACCGCCGCGCTGCTGGAGCGACTGGGTCTCGGCGAGCGAGCGGATGACACGGTGGAGAGCCTGTCGCTCGGCAACCAGCAGCGCGCCCAGATCGCCGCGGCCCTGGTGCACGACCCCGACGTGCTCATCCTCGACGAACCGTTCAGCGGGCTCGACCCCGTCGCCGTCGAGGTGGTGTTGACCGTGCTGAAGGATTTTGCGGCCAGCGGTGCACCCGTGCTGTTTTCGTCGCACCAGCTCGACATCGTCGAGCGGCTCTGCGACGACCTGATCGTGATCGCGGACGGGGTCATCCGCGCCACCGGATCTCGCGAGGGTCTCCGCGCCCAACACTCCTTGCCGCGCTTCGACCTGCAGCTTGCGGGTGACGCGGGCTGGCTGCGCAGCGAGCCCGGCGTGACAGTGGTCGATTTCGACGGCGGATTCGCGCGGTTCGACGTCGACACGGATGCGACCTCCCAGCGAGTGCTCGAGAAGGCACTCGCCACCGGCACCGTGAAACGGTTCTCTCCCGTCGTTCCCTCACTCTCACAGATTTTCACGGAGGTAATCCAGTGACCACCTATCAAACGCCCGGCGCAATGCAGGCGACCTGGCTCGTTGCCGAGCGGGAGGTCAGGATGAAGCTTCGTAGCAAGTCATTCCTCATCTCCACCGCGATCACGATGCTGGCAATCCTCGCCGGCATCGTGATCGGCGGGATCGTGGGGGGCCAATCCCACCCAGCCGAAGATTGCCGCCGTCGGCAGCGCAATCGCGGTGGTGACGGAGACCGGCGCCTTCGATGTGGTCGAAGCGGCCACGGTCGCCGAGGCCGAAGACCTGGTCAGGTCGGAGACAGTCGAGGCAGCGGTCGTGCCGGGCTCC